>CAXTLE010000225.1:0-5317 GCA_964244855.1 uncultured Aestuariivirga sp.
GCAGGCATCCTGATGATCACGCCTTCGGCCACGGCACCCGACCTCACATCGAAAAACCTCTGGAACGTGTTCCGCCTAACAGGCCGCGACGACATGCAAGCTGACATCGCCGCCGCACGCATGAAGTCGTCCGGCGAAGCATCTGAAGTCTTGTTGCTTACAGATCAGCAGGCCGAAACAACGCCTCTGGCAAAACGTTTTCTCGCAGCAATGCCAAATGCCAAAACCATCAACATCAAGGCAAACAGTGCAAAATTACCTGACGATGCAGCCTTGCTCACAGCATCGTCAGCCTATCTGGCCCTGCAAGCAACTGACGCTGGCAACATTGCAAGCGATCTCAAAAAATTGAACCCCGCAATTACATTCTACGGTCCTGATCTGCTGCAATCCGATGCCTACAACACCAAAGCCGGGGACGCCGCAAACGGCACGCGTATCAGTTTTCTGCAAGACTTGACCACCATCGCCGACCCTAAACATCGCGCAACGCTGCAATCGGTTGACGGTGCCACCCTCGCCTCCTACGCGGCTGTCGAAGCCTTCGCTGCCGCCGCCAAAGCCCGTAGCGTCAACGACTCCCGTGCCATGGCTGCGTGGTTATCCAGCGGTAGCGATATTCCCACAATCATCGGCACCATTCGCTTTAATGCATCGGGCGATTTGCAGCGACAACCCTATGTATGGCTGCAATGGCAAGGGGGCGGGCTCGTTTTGGACACCAAACCCTGACCATCATTGCGACTCGCACGGCTCTTCAACATTTGCTAAGCCGCCCCAAACACAAGGCTTGAGCAATGATCCCCCGCTATTCCCACAAAGACATGACCCAAATCTGGGAGCCCCAAACTCGCTTCAGGATATGGTTTGAGATTGAGGCTCATGCTGCTGATAAGATGGCGGAATTAGGCATAGTCCCGAAGGAAGCGGCCCGCATCATTTGGGAAAAAGCCGGCAATGCCGTGTTCGATGTTGCCCGCATCGACGAAATCGAATCCGTGACGAAACACGACGTGATCGCCTTCTTGACACACCTCTCGGAGATCGTCGGCCCAGAAGCGCGCTTCGTGCACCAAGGCATGACCTCGTCGGACGTGCTCGACACCACTTTCAACATCCAGCTCATCCGCGCCGCTGACCTTTTGCTGAAAGACTTGGATGCGCTCCTTGCCGCCCTCGAACGTCGCGCCTTCGAACACAAGATGACTATCTGTACTGGCCGCAGCCACGGCATTCACGCCGAACCCATAACCTTCGGTTTGAAACTTGCCTATGCCCACGCCGAATTCCAGCGCGCCAAGGAACGATTGATTTTCGCCCGCGAGGACGTAGCCACCTGCGCCATCTCTGGTGCTGTTGGTACGTTTGCCAACATTGATCCATCGGTTGAAGTCTACGTGGCCGAAAAACTGGGTCTCTCAGTTGAACCCGTATCCACGCAAGTCATTCCGCGTGACCGCCACGCCATGTTTTTTTCTGTCCTCGGCGTTATCGCATCATCGGTGGAACGTCTCGCGACCGAGATCCGGCATTTGCAACGGACCGAGGTTCTAGAGGTCGAAGAGTACTTCTCGCCGGGCCAAAAAGGCTCGTCCGCCATGCCTCACAAGCGCAATCCGGTTCTCACGGAAAATCTCACGGGTCTCGCCCGCCTCGTCCGTTCCGCCACCATTCCCGCTATGGAAAATGTGGCGCTCTGGCATGAGCGTGATATCTCACATTCGTCGGTGGAACGCGGCATCGGCCCTGACGCAACTGTACATCTCGACTTCGCGTTGCGTCGCCTGACAGGCGTCATCGATAAGCTGCTGGTCTATCCTGAAAATATGAAAAAGAATTTGGACCGTTTAGGCGGTCTTATCCACTCCCAACGCATCCTATTGGCGCTTACACAAAAAGGCATGTCGCGTGAAGATTCCTATGCTGCGGTACAGCGCAATGCCATGCCAGTCTGGCGCGGTGAAGGCCAATTCCTTCCATTGTTGAAAGCCGACAAGGAAGTTTCCGCCCTCATGTCCGATGCCGAACTCGAAGCCCTGTTTGATCTGGGGTACCACACCAAACACGTCGACACGATTTTCCGCCGCGTCTTCGGAAAGTGCTGAGCCATGCCCAATCAACCAGACCTCCCCATGATCACCACAACTGACGCGCTGACCGCCTTCTGCGCCAGCGTATCCAACGATAACTATGTTACGGTCGACACAGAATTCCTGCGCGAAACCACCTATTACCCAAAACTGTGCTTGATCCAGATCGCAGGCGCCAAGTCTGATGCACTCATTGATCCCCTTGCCCCGGGGCTATCGTTGCAACCTTTCTTCGATCTAATGGCGAACACAAACGTGTTGAAGGTATTCCATGCTGCATCGCAAGACATCGAAATCCTCGTCAATATGGCGAACCTCGTGCCAACCCCGGTCTTCGACACGCAAATTGCTGCTATGGTCTGCGGTTTTGGCGATCAGGTCGGTTATGAGGCCATTGTTCGCAAACTCGTCGGCGCACAAATCGACAAGTCCTCGCAATTCACTGACTGGTCGAGGCGCCCCCTCACCCACAAACAAATGGCTTATGCCCTGTCCGACGTTACACACCTCCGTGTCGTTTACGAAAAACTGCAAGCCCAGATCGACGCAGAAAACCGCAATGATTGGCTCGAGGGCGAACTCGCCGATTTAGCCGATGCCAGCAATTATCGAGTTGATCCCGAAAACAGCTGGCGTCGCATCAAGGCTCGTATCCAATCGAAAAAGCAGCAAGCCGTTTTAATGGCCATCGCTGCATGGCGCGAACGTGAAGCGCAGACCAAAAACGTGCCCCGTGGCCGCATCTTGAAAGATGACGCCGTCGGTGAAATCGCAATCCAAATGCCGCAGACCAGCGAAGCCATGCACCAGTTGCGATTGCTGCCGCGTGGATTTGCCGACTCCAGTATCGGCAAGGGTATTCTCGCAACCGTTAAAGAAGGCTTGGCCCGCGATCCTGCGGAAATCCCTTCACCCAAAGGCCGAGGCGATGAAATGACATCATCGCAGGAAGCAGCCGCCGAAGTTTTGAAACTGGCACTCAAAATCGTGAGTGAACGCGCAGGTGTGGCACCCAAACTGATTGCGTCCAGCGCCGACATTGACGCCATCGCTATTTCAGACGAAGCTGACGTGCCCGCCATGCACGGCTGGCGCCTTGAGGTATTTGGCAATATGGCGCGGGCGTTAAAAAACGGCACTGCAACGATTGGTTTGGAAAAGGGTCGCGCGAAGATATTTGTGTGAAGGCGGCGTTACTTCTCTCCGCCAATCACAACTCTCGGCGTTCGCCCCATTTCAAACGCCAAACTTGCCAAGCGCTTCTCTACCCGTTCACCCATCAAGTCTTTGAACTTGTTGGGCAGTGTCAATGTCAAAACCTTGGTACCTTCCAACGTCAATCCAATGCGCGGCAGCATTCCCGGCATCGCAGCTGAAAGAATGTAAGCCAGACGGAAAATTGAGCTCAACAAGTGTGCACGCTCCATATGTTCTTCACTCAACAAACGCGTGAGATCATCCTTCATCACCTCGCCTTCGTAACGATAGAAAATAGTCAACGACAAAAACACACGGCCCGGATGATCAATGCCCACGAAGGCGGCTTGGGAGATCATGCTCATGGAACGATCCGCCCGGTAATCCGGATGCGCCCGCCAGCCGATGTCGGCAAGCAAACAGGCAGCGTAACGCAATCGTTGTTGCTCCGGCGTTTCCTTGAAACCCTTTGCGCCAAACAATTGGTCCGTCCAGTCGCACAATTCCAATTCATGCTCCGGCGAACGCGCATAACGCCGCGCAAAATCCCAGCATGATGATAGAAGTGCATCTAGCTTGGCTTTTTTGCGTGGCAGCTTGGCGTAGAGATAGCCTTCACGCACCCCATAAACTGAGCAAACAATATCCTTTGGCTTGCCAAGCTCAATCAGACGCTCAAGTACCATTGAACCAAATGGCATGGTATTGGAGCGGGACTTCGAAATGTCCTTCACATCTTTCATCGCCGTACTCGACATGCCGGACACAAGTTCGGCAATCGACCGCGCCTGCGCTCGCGTCATCACATATTGGTGCAAAACATGTAACGGATAGCCAGCATGGGCCAAATGCACTCGCGCCAGATTTCGCCATGTTCCACCAACTGCGTAAAACGAACGGCCCTTGAGCGCTTCCAAAACCTTGACGTCATTCAAATATTCATCGACCAGCTTTCGCGCGCGCCCCATGTTGTCGCCCGACATGTCAATCAGACGCAATGGCCCCAGTGGCAAGGTCACGCCGTCAAACAGCTTGCTGTCTTTCACATCGATCAGCTCAAGCGAACCGCCGCCCAAATCACCAACCACGCCATCAGCTTCGGGGATGCCCGCAATCACACCAAGTGCCGCGTATCGTGCCTCTTCTTTGCCCGTGAGAATATCAATACCGGCACCAAGCGACTTTTCAGCTTGCTCAATAAATTCCGGACCGTTCGAAGCTTCACGTGCTGCTGCTGTGGCGACGGCATAAACTTCATGACAGCCAATTTGCTTGGCCAATGCGCGAAAACGTTTCAGCGCGGCAGTAGCCCGTACCATAGCGGTTGCATCGAGCATGCCAGTAATTGCGATGCCTTTGCCAAGGCCACATAAAATCTTTTCATTGAACACGGGCGTAGGCGAACGGCGCAAGCCATCGTAAACCACCAAACGGACAGAGTTTGAACCAATGTCCACCACGGCAACAGGACGGTATTTGGGTGGCTCCATGCGGAACCCAGTATGCCAACTCACTTGTGTTTCACTGCCTTCTTGCGAACATGCGGTAGTTTTGGCGGCACACTACTCTCAAGCGAGCGTCCCCGTCCAGACAGCGAAGGATTGTTCATGAAATATTCGTGCGCGTTGAAAGGCTCTTCGCCAGGCAATGGTTCTACCCGCCGCGAACTACCATCGGACTGCAATGACCAACTTTGTTGATTGTCGCGCAGATTGGCCACCATGATTTGGTCAAGCACATGGTCGTGTACAGTAGGATTTTCGATAGGGATCAACGTCTCTACACGACGTTGCAAGTTGCGTGGCATCCAGTCAGCAGACCCAATATAGACCTGAGCCGCTGGATGAGGAAGCGCATGGCCGTTGCCAAAACACACAATGCGCGAATGCTCAAGAAAGCGCCCGATAATACTTTTGACGCGGATGTTTTCAGACAGTCCCGGAACTCCAGGTCTCAAACAAGAAATACCGCGCACCACAAGATCTATTTGCACACCAGCCATCGACGCCACGTAGAGCGCATCAATCACA
>CAXTLE010000226.1:0-5232 GCA_964244855.1 uncultured Aestuariivirga sp.
GCCGCTGATTTCGGCGGCGGAGATGATTGCCGGGACATTGAGATAGCTGTCTTTCGCTGCTGGTGGTCCGATGCAAACACTTTCGTCGGCCAGCTTCACATGCATGGCGTCGGCATCGGCGGTTGAATGTACGGCCACGGTTTGAATGCCGAGTTCGCGGCAGGCGCGCAACACGCGCAGGGCAATTTCACCCCTGTTGGCGATGAGGATTTTTTCAAACATCGTTTATTCAATCACCAGCAATATTTCGCCGAATTCAACGGGAGAACCATTGTCGACCATGATCTGCGTGACCTTGCCCGATTTGGGGGCAGGGATCTGGTTCATTGTTTTCATGGCTTCAATAATGAGCAAGGTTTGGCCTTGTTTCACGCTTGCACCAACGGTGATGAAGGGTGCGGCCTCGGGTGAGGCCGCCATATAGATTGTGCCGACCATTGGAGATTTGACACTGCCTGCGTGATCGCCTGCCGGGGCTGCTGCGGTGGTGATGGATTGTGTGGCGGCGAGAGCAGGTTGTGGGGCGTAGGACTGGGGTGCTGCCTGATAAGTAGCGTTGACGGCTTTTGAGACGCGGACGCGCACGCCTTTTTGTTCCATCTCGATTTCAGTAAGGCCGGTGGAATTGAGGATTTCTGCCAGATTGTCGATAAGGGTAAGTTCAGGAGAACGGACCGTGGTTTTGGCCGCTGTTGGTTTCGTTTTCTTGTTCGCTGGCATGGTCAACCCTTATGCGTCGTGTTCTTAAAGGAATCTGTCATTCCACAGTGTTGCACAGGCTTATAGGCGGGAAGATGCAGAAGGCCAACAGTGTTTGGCGGAGTTGTGGACCGGGCACTTGCGGGGCCGGAACCAACGGCGTGGCTGGGCGTTGGTCCTGAAATCACAGAGGATCTGCGTTATGCCAACACCACAAGAAATCGAAACGAAATTCTGGAAAGCCCTGGAATCTGACATGACAATGATGTTGGGTTTGACAGGTGTCGATGAAAGTCACATGCGCCCGATGACGGCACAGATTGATGGCCAGAAGGGCCCGATCTGGTTTTTTGGGTCCAAGGACAGTGAGCTTGTGCTGAATATCAAGAAGGGCAGCAGGGCGGTTTCGACTTTTGTGTCGAAAGGCAACAATCTCTACGCCACTGTGCACGGCACGATCAGCGTTGATAATGATCGGAAGATTATCGACAGGCTGTGGAGCGCGTTTGTTGCGGCTTGGTACGAAGGTGGCAAAGACGATCCAAAGCTGGCCTTGCTGTGTTTTGAGCCAAGCCGGGCGCAAGTTTGGCTTGATGGATCAAGCATTATGGCCGGTATTGAAATGCTGATCGGCGCTGATCCGAAGGAAAGCTACAAAGACAATGTTGCCGAACTCAAACTCAACAGGAGATAATGGTCATGGCAAATGTGCTGTACAAAATCGTCGAACATAATGATGGCTGGGCTTATCAGGTTGGCGAAACCTATTCTGAAACATTCAAGACCCATGATGCAGCACGTGCAGCTGCAATGGCAGCAGCACGTGAGCAAACGGTGCCGGGAGAAAATGTCGGCATTTCATTTGAAGATAAAGATGGCAATTGGTCGGAAGAAGTTTCGGATGGTCATGATCGGCCAAAAGTGAGTGTGGAAGGGTGACGATCCGTCATTTCAGGTTCCGCGCAACCCGAAGGCCGAAAATGTTCACGCGTTTATCCGAATCATTTGTACCGCGGGTCGCAAAGCGCATGTCTTTTGCTGTATTGGCCCAAGCGCCACCGCGATAGGTGCGTTCACAGCCCGGTTCAACATAAGCGCTGCCATCAACTGGTGCTGCATCATAAGTCTTTGCGTAGCAATCTTCTGTCCACTCCCAGACATTGCCCTGCATGTCATAGAGACCGAATTTATTTGCCGGCTGCTGACCAACGGGTTGGGTGCCCTGTCCATTGAAGTTTACGACGTTGGCGTCGAGAATTTGTCCGGTGGCATAGGCGTCAGTTGAACCGGCACGTGCGGCATATTCCCATTCGGATTCGGTCAACAAACGATATTTATATCCTGTGCGGTTTGATAGCCATTTGGTGTAAGCTTTTGCATCTTTCCATGACAGGCATGTTGCAGGATGCTGCCCGGTTTGCGTCAATCCAGGATTGGTGAAATTGCTTCCCGCCGTTGCAACATAGCGCTTGCCATTCCATTGGGAGCAGGTTGAGCCAGTGTCATAATGGGTAGCGGTTATGAAGCCTTCAAACTGAGACCGCGTGATTTCGAATTGGCCCATGGCGAAACTGTTGATAGCGACTTGATGTTGCGGGCTTTCGTCTTTTTCGTGATCGGGCTCGTCATCGGCGGATCCCATGATGAATTCACCGGCTGGTATTACCAGCATTTGCGGGCAATCTTTGCAGTCGCTGAAAGATTTGAACTTTGGCACTTCGGTGGTCAAAACTGCAGGCTTCAGATAAATCGCCTCGCCGCCAAGCGACGCGTAGGTATAAGGCTCCTGTTCGTTTTTCGTCGACGAGAGAACGTCGTCGCGCACTTTGCCGAATAGCAGCCGGATTTCAAGACCAGGTTCATTCAGGCTTTTGACCAAAGCAGTGGCATAGGGACTGTTTTCATCGCGCGGGCCATCCTGCGCGAGGGTGCCTTCTTTGGCCGAATACGCCACCACTTCACCCGCACTTGGTTCGATATTGCCAAGGCCGCGTGTGGCTGCACGTTTGCCGCCATTGCCGGACAATTTGAATGGGTTATTGCGACATGCGTCGAGCACGACAATTCGGAGCTTCGATGCGCCGGACACAGCGGAACGGACAATCGAGAGTGGGATAGCTTCAAACTCGATATCAGTGGAGCGCAGCAATTTGGCATCCACAGGAACAAGATAGTTCTGGTCGGCAACTTCAACGCCATGTCCGGCATAATAAATGACGGCGATTTCGGCGTTGGCTGCTTTGGCAGAGAAGTCTTTCAGCTCCTGTCGCATGGCGTTGGCTGACTGGTTGTCGACATGGCGGACTTCGTCGAAGCCTGCGGCTTCAAAAGCAAGGCTTACGGCCTTGGCATCGGCAATCGGATTGGCCAGAGAACCGACGTCGGTATAAGCGGCGTTGCCGATGACCAGCGCCACGCGCTTTCCCGCAGCTTGGGCGGGCAGGGCGATGACGAAAAACGTTTGCAGGAGGATGAGAAGCGTCAATAGAAATGACCGTGCCATGATGTTGCCTCCCGGAATTTGAACCGGGGCGATGCGTCGAGCATCGCCCCGCAATCACTCAGTAGCCGTTATAGCTGTGCTTGCAGGATGAGCCTGCATAGTAACTTGGCTGATAGCTTTGCGCATAGTGGTGGCGGTAGCTGTAAGTCACGGGTTCAGCTTCGGCGTCGTCTTCCTGGACTTGTTCGTAAGAGTTTTGCTTTGACGCATAGTAATACATGCGGTGCTTTTCGCGGTGGACAGGAGCGGCAACTGGCTCATCTGACGTATCGGCGGTCACATCATCGCTGGTGTCGGCGGCAATGTCAGCGCTATGGTCTGTATTATCCGTTGTGACTTCTTCGTCATTGCTCTCAACCGGGGCCGGGCGCTGTTTCTTGACCAATTTCACTTCCTGCGTTGGTTGATTGGCCGGGCTGTCGTCTTGCGAAGTGGCAACATCCTGGTCGTCATTCTGCGTTGGCGTGGCAGCGGCCTGTTCAGACTGGTCTTCAACACGGAAACGGAAGGCCTTTTTCGGCTTTGGCGTTTCCGTGGTTTCGTCATTAGAAGCTTCAACTGTGACCACTGGCTTGTCATCAACGCGGAAAGCTTTCGGTGTCACTTTCTGTTGTGGTTGATCGGCATTGTTGTCTGCCACGTCGGCGGCCTGTTGTTCATCCTTGTCGACGGTGAATGTCTGGATTTTCGACAGTTTGGGGTTCACCGAGATCTGACGGTCGGCAGCATTCGCCTGCATTGGGGCGATCAAGGTTGTTGCAAAGAGGGCGAGGGCAGTAAGGCTCAAAGTCGTTTTCATGATTTCGGTTTCCTTGGTTTGCATCGGGTTGGTTTGGTAAATTCGATGATCAAGGGATACGACTCATGGGCTGAACCGCATCTGAACGCGGTTACAGGGTTTCGTTCACCAAAGTCGGTGGTCAGACTTCCTGTGACGGAATCACAAGAACCACGCAGCCAGCGATTTTCCAGGTACCGTCAGCTTGCTGTTCCATGGAATAAATGGCTTCATAACGTTTGCCATCTTTGCCGGTGAGCACCACCCGCATGGCGGGGCGGCCCAGACCGTCTTCAAACACGTCACCGAAAATGCGGTTGGTGTTGCGGTAGACCGGCGGATAGCCCTTCGTGACCATGGTCATGAAGATTTCGACTGTCGGGAAGGCGTTTTGCACGATGGGGGCGGCGTAGGAATAGGCTTTGGCACCATCGTCGCTGGCAAAAGCGTTGAGCTGTGATTCGATGACTGACTTGATCATGTCTTTGTCCGGTGCAGCCTGAGCAGGCGCAAATAAGCCGAAACCCAGAAACGCAATGATCAAAAACCGGGCAACTGAGTTGTTATGCGGGGTCAACATGGTCGTTCCTCCAGTTTGCAGTGCACTTGTTTTGAACGCGGAGACCCATCATTTGGATTTGTTTGCGTTGCAGCATCGAATTTTGCCTTCGATGCCACTCAAAGCCTTTGGTACCGCTTGACCGTTTGCACCGGCAATGATCAAGTCAATTCTGGCTAATAACGCCAGCACCACGATTCAAAAAATCAAAAAGTTCGGATCAACGGGCTGGCCGGGAGGAAAACGATGCCAACAGTGAACATGAAAGTGAACGGCAAAGCCGTGAGCGGCGACGTCGAAGGTCGCACATTGCTCGTTGAATTTATCCGGGACCATTTGGGCCTCTCGGGCACGCATGTCGGTTGTGATACCAGCCAATGCGGTGCCTGCACCGTGCATGTGGACGGCAAAGCGGTAAAAAGTTGCACGACGTTGGCGGCGGGTTGTGACGGTGCTGTTGTCACAACTATTGAGGGACTGTCCGGCAAAGGCGGTGGCTTGCACCCGATGCAGAAGGCGTTCCATGAGGAGCATGGTTTGCAATGCGGCTTCTGTACTCCGGGCATGATCATGTCGGCTATCGACATCGTCAACCGCAAGGGCAAGAAGCTTGATGAAGATACCGTCCGCCATGAGCTTGAAGGCAATATCTGCCGCTGCACTGGCTATCACAACATCGTCAAGGCCGTGCAA
>CAXTLE010000227.1:0-5218 GCA_964244855.1 uncultured Aestuariivirga sp.
ATGCCTACACGTCGTCACGTCGCCCGGTAAAAATGGTCTATGCGGAATATCTTGATCGCGTGATGGATGCGATAGAGGCTGAACGGAAAATCAAGGGCTGGTCACGGGCGAAGAAAGAAGCCTTGATCGCAGGCGATTGGGGGCTGGTTCAAATTCTGGCGAAGCGCCGGGGCGGAAAGTTGAAAGTTTGAACACACAGCGCATGCTTCGAGGCCCGCAAGAGGGGTGTTGGCGATTGATCCTGAACACCTGGCAACCGCTTAAACCCGCAGGCCCCGCAGAAGAATATCGCGCACCGCTGCCTTGGCGACGGCGCGATTGGGGGGCTTGCCGAGCAGGCACTCAATTTGGATTCCGAAGTCGGCATAATGCTGGGTCACTGACCAGATCGAGAAAATCAGATGATGTGGATCAACGGGGTTGAGCTTGCCTGCATCCATCCAGACCTGAAGCACAGCTGCTTTTTCATCAACAATTTCACGAAGCGTTGTCCGCATCGCTGCTTGCATCTGCGGTGCGCCATTCAAAACCTCAATCGCGAAAAGCCGTGACAACAGCGGACTGTCAAACGACAACTCCATCTTGCTTGAGACATAGGTTTCAAGCTCGGTCATGGGATCGCCAGTGGGATTGATGGCAATGAACGGATCAAGCCAACCTTCCAGCGTGCGCCGCAACAAAGATTGATAGATGTCTTCCTTGTTTTTGAAATAATAAAGCACGTTGGGCTTCGAAAGATCGGCCATTGCAGCAATTTGGTCAATCGTGGTGCCGTGAAAGCCGTACGTCGCAAATTGGTCCAAGGCGCAATCGAGCACAAGCTTCTCACGGCGCTGCTGGATGCGTGACTTCTTTGGCTGCGAATCAGCTTCAGTGTTGTTCATGAAAATACCCTGTGCATTTCTGATCGTTTGGTCAAGATTCAGCTTCTTTGCGAAAAGCGGTCCAGTTTTCCTGACTGTTCGATAAAAAATTTATCGTCTGATAAGAATTTTATCAAATGGACAATATTTGATCCTATGGTAAAAATTTATGAATTGCTGTATCGTTTTCAAGTGGTCGAGGCTTGGTAGGCTCCATATTTTACCGGTGTCTCGCACTACGAGGAGAGGATAAGACATCAATTGTCTAGCGGTTTGGACTGGATGGTAGCGACATCACGCCGGAAAAGGGCGCCCCCGCCTTTGAGGCTTAGTCGCGGCCAGAAAGGTCACAACAGCTTTCTCGCGCACCGGAGTAGAGTGATTTAGGTTGGTTGCACTATCAAGAGCGCAAAGCGGGTAACGGTCTTCGTTTACCCGCTTTTCTTTTGGTGGGTGGCGCAATTGAACGTGCTCTGGCGGTGGCCCCACTCCCTTCGCAACGGGTTCGGCGAAGCCGGGATGGGGGGTGTTTCCTCAGGCTTATACTTCATCTATTCTTCCCCCATGACCTATGATCCCCAAAACATCTTCGCCAAAATACTGCGCGGTGAAATTCCGTGTCACAAAATCTACGAAGACGACCACACTCTCGCCTTCATGGACGTGATGCCCCAAGTCGAAGGCCATTGCCTCGTCATACCCAAAGTTCCATCACGCGGATTGCTGGATGCTGATGCGAATGTGCTGGCACATTTAATGGCCACAGTCCAAAAAGTCGCCGCCGCAGCCATAAAAGCAACAGATGCGGATGGCTTTCAAATCCGGCAGTACAATGAAAGTGCGGGCGGGCAGACGGTATTCCATCTGCATGTACACATTCTGCCGATGAAGGATGGCGTGGGGATCAAGCCGCATGCGGGCAAGATGGCAGATCACAAGGAACTGGCGGCCATGGCAACCACGATGAAAGCACAACTTTAGAACACGCCGCACCAATGCTTCGAGGCCCGCAACAGGGCGGGCACCTCAGCATGAGGGAGATTATCACTTGAGGCTAACTCGACTCTCCCTCATGCTGAGGTGCATCGCCCACTTGCGATGCCTCGAAGCACGCACACAGCCAGCCTCACTTCACCCGCGCCTTCCGCACCTTCTTCACCACAGCCTTTTCCTTCACCGCGCGCGGCAGAGACTTCCGTTCCGCCGGTTTTGGCAGCGATGACCGTTCTTCATCGCGGCTCAGATAAGCCAGATCCAGTTTGTCACCCTTCATCAGAATGCGAACCGTTCCACCCTTGGTGAGTTTGCCGAACAGCACTTCCTCAGCCAGTGGCTTCTTGACGTGTTCCTGAATGACCCGCGCCAATGGCCTGGCCCCCATCTGCTGATCATAACCGGTCTTTGCCAACCAGTCTGCGGCTTCAGCCGAGATTTCGATGTTGATCTGCCGTTCAGCCAATTGCGCCTCAAGCTGCAAGATGAACTTCTCGACAACCTTCCGCACCACTTCCGGCGGCAAATGTCCAAAGTTTACAGTGGCATCCAGCCGGTTCCGGAACTCCGGTGTGAACATCCGCGTGATGGCTTCATTGTCCTCCGCCATACGCAGGTTGGAGCCAAAGCCAATGGCGGATTTGGACATTTCCGCAGCTCCCGCATTGGTGGTCATGATCAGCACCACATTGCGGAAATCCACTGACTTGCCATTATGATCGGTCAATTTGCCATGGTCCATCACCTGCAACAGGATGTTGAACAGGTCAGGGTGCGCCTTCTCGATTTCGTCGAGCAGCAACACGCAATAGGGGTTCTGGTCAATGCCGTCGGTCAGCAAACCGCCCTGGTCAAAACCAACATAGCCGGGAGGCGCACCAATCAACCGCGACACCGAATGCCGCTCCATATATTCCGACATGTCAAAGCGCAGGAATTTGACCCCCAGCACTTCCGACAGGCGCTTGGCCACTTCGGTTTTGCCAACTCCTGTAGGCCCTGCAAACAGATAGCTGCCAATGGGCTTTTCCGGTTCGCGAAGACCCGCACGCGACAACTTGATGGCAGAGGCCACCTGCTCAATCGCCTTCTCCTGACCAAACACCAGCCGCTTCAATTCCGACTCGAGATTCTTCAGCACCACCGCATCATCACGCGACACGGTCTTGGCCGGAATTCGCGCCATTGTTGCAATCGTCGCTTCGATTTCTTCAACGCCAATAATTTTCTTGCGCTTGTTTTCCGGCAGCAACATCAGGGCCGCACCCGACTCGTCGATCACATCAATCGCCTTGTCCGGCAATTTGCGGTCGCTCATGTAACGCGCCGACAACTGCACAGCGGTTTCAATCGCATCGTCCGTGTACTGAACTTTATGATACTCTTCGTAATAGGGCTTCAATCCCTTCAGAATGGCAATGGCATCCGGAATCGAAGGCTCGTTGACGTCAATCTTCTGGAAGCGCCGCACAAGTGCGCGGTCCTTCTCAAAATGCTGGCGATACTCCTTGTAAGTCGTTGATCCAATGCAACGAAGTGTTCCAGACGCCAGCGCCGGTTTCAGCAAATTCGAGGCATCCATGGCCCCTCCAGACGTGGCACCTGCACCAATAATCGTGTGAATTTCATCGATGAACATGATGGCACCAGGCTTCGCCTCGATTTCTTTCATCACAGCCTTCAAACGTTCTTCAAAGTCACCGCGATAGCGTGTGCCCGCCAGCAGAATGCCCATGTCAAGCTGGTAAACCGTGCAGCCTTTCAAGACATCCGGTACTTCGTCCTTGATGATCTTGCGCGCCAGCCCTTCGGCTATCGCGGTTTTTCCCACACCGGGTTCACCCACCAGCAGCGGATTGTTTTTCTGACGGCGACACAGAATCTGGATGGTGCGGTTGACTTCGGCTTCGCGCCCGATCAGCGGATCGATCTTGCCATTCTCGGCCTTTTTGTTCAGGTCAACGCAATAGGCTTCAAGCGCAGTTTGCTCTTTCTTGGCCTTGCCACCGCCATTGGGACCGGGTCCGGTTCCTGCTGTATCGTCAGCGCTGTGATCTTCTTCTTCAGCACCACGCACAGCGCGGGACTCACTCAAGCCTGGCCGCTTGGCAATGCCATGCGAAATATAATTCACCGCATCATAACGCGTCATGTCCTGCTCCTGCAGGAAGAACGCCGCATGGCTTTCACGTTCGGCAAATATCGCCACCAGCACATTGGCGCCCGTTACTTCTTCCCGGCCAGACGACTGCACATGAATCACGGCCCGCTGTATGACGCGCTGAAACCCCGCCGTTGGCTTTGCTTCCTGTGTCACATCTGTAACGAGATTTGACAATTCATTGTCGACATAATCCGTCAGGTCTTCGCGCAACTCATCAACATCAACGCTGCATGCCTTCAACACCGAAACCGCATCTTTGTCTTCGGTCAGAGACAACAACAAATGCTCCAGCGTGGCATATTCCTGGCGGCGCTCGGCAGCAAACGACAGGGCACGATGAAGGGCTTTTTCTAGACTGCGGGAAAACGTGGGCAAAGCTCAGCTCCTTATAGGGGAAACCGAACCTCTGCCCGGCACCAAATCAAACATGAATACAATATAGGACGGAATTTGGATTTGACGAGGGGGTATGCTGCATCGCCGCAGTCACTCTTTTTCAAGAGTACATTGCAGTGGGTGACCGGCCTTCCCCGCAGTGTCCATCACCTGGGTAACCTTGGTTTCCGCCACCTCAAACGTATAAACCCCGCACACACCCACGCCTTTCTGATGCACATGCAGCATGATGGTGTAAGCATCTTCGCGGCTTTTGCTGAAAAACTGCTCCAACACAAACACCACGAATTCCATGGGTGTGTAATCGTCGTTCAACAGCAAAACCTTGTAGAGCGAAGGCTTCTTTGTCTTGGGTTTAACCCGGGTGAGAACCCCAGTATCGGTGTCGCGCTTGTCTGGTGATTTGGCCATGGGGCTATATAGCAACTCAATTCAATTCTGTGCAGGGGGTTGCGGCAAATCCAGCACTTTTTGCATTACAACTTTGTTTATCCTGTATTTGAATAGAGTTGAAAATTATCGAATTTTAGGATATCAGGACGGAGTAAGTAGAGTGGCGGCCAACTTGAGTATAGGTGGCAGAATGAATATGAGTAACGTAGATATTGACCATGTCTGTTTGGCAGTGAGGCGTGGCGCACGCATGCTGGTGGGACGGGACCATGCGGGTCGTCAAAAAATCAAACTGATTAAAGGTCCGTTTGGGCTTTTTGTAAAGCGCTTCGAATGCAGCGATGGTGACTTGGCCCTCATCAAATCAAGGCTTGCCATAAAAACTGAGAAATCAAAAACCAACGTTGCA
>CAXTLE010000228.1:0-5155 GCA_964244855.1 uncultured Aestuariivirga sp.
GCAGCGCAGGGCGTTGGGAAGTAGTTTGGATTTCATCAAGCCGAGAGCGGCGTGAAGGAGAGAGTTAAATTCACTGTCACTGTAATCCTAACTGTAATTCTAGCACTCATGAGTGTTTATCCTAGCATGGACTATTGAACTTTCCTATATGAGGTTCTGGATTACTTGGTTTTTCCATATCGTCTCTGACTTTCCATTTTTTGTTACTGTCAGCGTTTTTAATGCATTCCGAAACGGCGTCAATATCCGGTACTTTTGCGAGGCATAAATTTAATTCTCGTGAAAAGTCATTGGTCAATTTAGCACGCTCCTTTACACTTGAAGATGGAAGCTCTTCGCCGTCTATTGTTAATTTTGTCGACGGCTCAACACTTTGAACCTGCGTTTGATAGAGTTCAGAAAGGTAATGGCATCCTGTAGTTCGTATATTCACCGACGATAGATAGACGTTATTTAAATTGTATTTGCTGCTTTGCTTATATGCGCAAAGAGATATACCCAATGCCGCTAAAGATAAAACCGCCGCGGTCCATTGTGCGACGTTCCCTTTATCAAGTGCCATTCTAAAATTCCCTTCTCACGTTATTGCGGTAACAGTGCATTCAATTACGGTGACAGTGCATTCGTCTTCCCCTTCATCCCCTGATACTTCCTGTTCGTCTCGACCAACTCACTCAACAGCCATTCCCGAAACGCCTTGACCACAGCCGTTTCCTTCGACCCCTTTTTCCGCACAATGAAATACGCGCCATGGTCCTTCATATCCGTGGCGAACGGCTTCACCAGCCAGCCCTCGACCAGCGCGTCGGTACATAAAATCTGGTCGCCCAGCGCGAATCCGGCACCCGCTTCCGCCGCTTCGATGGCGAGGTGGTTTTGGAAAATCGTGCCGCGCCAGTCCATTTCGGCTTTGACACCAGCGACAGCCAGCCAGTCGGCCCACCATTGTTTGCGGTTTTCGTGCAGCAGGGTGTATTCCCCCAAACCATCCGGCGTCAGCTTCGGGTCATCGGCGATCAGCTTTGGTTCGCAGACGGGGAAAATCACCACGTCAGATAACTTCGCCGCATCCACGCCATCCCAAACGCCATTGCCATAGCGCACACCAATATCCACATCATCGACATAGAAATCGACAAGCCGGTTGGTCGAGTCAATCGTCAGCTCGATGTCGGGGTGCAAATCGTTGAACTTCGCCAGCCGCCCCACCAGCCAACGTGAGGCAAAGGCGGGCTCCACCGAGACGCGCAGCGTCCGCGCCGCACCCACGGCAGCAGCTTCCCGCGAGGCGTCGGCAATCTGGTCAAACAGTGGTGTCAGCCGTTCGCCAAAACGGGTGCCGGCTTCGGTCAGCTGCACGCCGCGCCCGGTGCGGTTGAACAATTCAGTACCCAGCGATTCTTCAAGGTCGCGGATATGCCGGGAAATTGCTGCGTGGGTCACGAAAAGCTCCACCGCCGCGTCCGAGAAACTCTCGTGGCGGGCGGCGGATTCGAAGGCTTTCAATGCGTTTAAAGAGGGGAGTCGTCTGGCCATGGTCAAAGCTTAACACATTATGTGTGACTTTTCCTTACATGTCATGTCAGTTTTCAACGTTTGTTATTTTGGACGTCGAAGGATATCTACTGACTACAAGATTACATCAAAGGAGAATATCATGAACTGGGTTTTTGAAACATATTCAAACGTTTACACAACTGCGATGATGCAGGACATGAAGTCCGCACCAAAGGCCAAGACAGACCGCAAGCCAATTCTTGCCCGAATTTTCGGCCGTGGCTAACGCAAGCGGACGACTCAAGAAGACCAAAAACGTTTAAACAAGGCTCCACGAAATGGGGCCTTGTTTTTTGTTTTGAATTGGAACATATAACGAACATTAAGTTGTGGATGGTTTTGTTTGAAGGGGTGCAGCGCGTGGTGCGTTGTCCTATGACTGCCACAACAGTGTTCAGGGAGACGAGTCATGGCAGGGTCAGTTAACAAGGTAATTCTGGTGGGCAATCTGGGCAAAGACCCCGAAGTGCGCCACACGCAGGATGGCAAGCCCATCGTGAATTTTTCATTGGCGACCACTGAGTCATGGCGCGACAAGGCCTCAGGCGAGCGCAAGGAAAAGACCGAATGGCACCGCGTGGTCATTTTCAACGAAGCCATTGCCAAAGTTGCCGAGCAATATCTGAAAAAGGGTTCATCGGTTTATGTCGAAGGACAATTGCAAACCCGCAAATGGACCGACAAGGACGGCGCTGAAAAATATTCCACGGAAATCGTGCTGCAACAATACCGCGGTGAATTGACCATGCTGGGTGGCAAACCCGGCGGCGGCGACAATGCTGGCGGCGGCTATAGCGGCGGTGACTCAGGCTTCGGCGCGTCTTCTCCGATGGATCGTCCTCGCGCAGCAGGTGGCGGTGCCAAGCAGACGTTTGCACGCGATCTGGATGATGAGGTTCCGTTCTGACGATACAGATTTTCGCTGCATTGAATTATACCAGCAACAATTTGTTGAATTGACATATTATGCCCACAGTCTAGTGTTTGTTGCAGCGCAACATAATTAGACATTACGTGAGACAGCTATGACATTTAAAACACCGTTTGCCGCGACTTTGATCCTTGTCGCCCTCGCCATGCCAGGTTTTGCTGGCGACAAGCTGAATGACCAGCAGCTTCGCGGCCTTGCTCCCGGCAAATACGCTGTGAGCATCTATGGTCTGGTGAAGTTGAACATCAATCTGCAGTCAAGTGGCACCATCATTGGCACGACTTCGAAGAAGAAGACCGACACGGGAATCTGGTCGGTCAACGGCGAAAAGCTCTGCATCCGCTTCAACCGCTGGCTCAAGGGCAAGCAACGTTGCACCGCTCTTTCCGGCGATAACGGCACCTATTCCGGTGGCGGCCTCTATATCCGGAAGATTTAAGCGTTTTCCGCCGTAAATCATCGCTTTAAAGCGGCCTTTCCGTTGCCCGGAGAGGCCGTTTTCTTTATTGTTTGCCAGCTTCAGCGAGTCGCGTTCCCCACGCGTCTGTGAAGTGCGACGTAAAGGTTTCCGGTGAGCGACGAGAACAACACACCGGGTGGTTTGCCACCCGTCAATCCGCAAGGCATTGCCCCCATCTCCATCGAAGAGGAGATGAAGAAAAGCTACCTCGACTATGCCATGTCGGTCATCGTCTCGCGGGCCCTGCCAGACGTGCGTGACGGCTTGAAACCCGTCCACCGCCGCATTCTCTACACCATGGACGAAAACGGCTTCACGCCGGACAAGCCCTACAAGAAATCTGCCCGTATCGTCGGCGACGTCATGGGTAAATACCACCCCCACGGCAACCTGGCGATTTACGATGCGCTGGTGCGCATGGCACAGGACTTTTCACTGCGCCTGCCGCTGATCGATGGCCAGGGCAATTTCGGCTCGGTTGATGATGATCCGCCGGCTGCTGACCGTTATACCGAATCCCGCCTCGCCAAAGCCGCCATGCCCTTGCTCGACGATCTCGACAAGGACACGGTGGATTTCCAGCTCAACTATTCCAACGAATTCCGCGAACCCAAGGTTCTGCCCGCGAAATATCCCAACCTGCTGGTCAATGGCGCAGGCGGCATCGCCGTCGGCATGGCCACCAACATGGCACCGCACAATCTGGGCGAAGTCATCGATGCCACTTTGGCGGTGATGGACAAACCAGACATCGCGCTTGAAGATCTGATGGCGGTCATTCCCGGCCCCGACTTCCCGACCGGCGCCATGATCCTCGGCCGCTCAGGCATCCGCTCGGCCTTCGCCACAGGCCGTGGCTCCATCGTGCTGCGTGCGCGCGTGGAGACACAAACCGTCCGCAAAGACCGCCTCGCCCTCATCGTCACCGAAATTCCCTACCAGGTCACAAAGTCCACCATGGTGGAAAAAATCGCCGACATGGTGCGTGACAAACGCATCGAAGGTATTTCAAATATTTTCGACGAGAGCTCGCGTGAAGGCATGCGCGTCGTTATCGAGTTAAAGCGCGATGCTGAACCTGACGTGGTGTTGAACCAGCTTTGGCGCTTCTCGCAATTGCAAACCTCTTTCAGCGTCAACAATATTGCTCTGGCCAATGGCCGTCCGGAACAACTGACACTCATCGATCTGTTGAAACACTTCATCGCCTTCCGCGAAGAAGTCATCACCCGCCGCACCAAGTTCCTGCTGCGGAAAGCCCGCGACCGCGCTCACATTTTGGTAGGTCTCGCCATTGCCGTTGCCAACATCGACGAAGTCATCCGCCTCATCCGCGCATCGAAGGATGCAACTGAGGCACGTGAAGAATTAATGGCGCGAAATTGGCCCGCGAAACAACTCGAACCCTGGATCGTTCTTATTGCTGATCCCCGCCACCGCATCAATGACGATGGCACCTATCGCCTGTCAGACGAACAAGCTCGCGCCATCCTCGATCTGCGTCTGCAACGCCTTACACAATTGGGGCTTGAGGAAATCACGGCGGAACTGGAAAAGCTCGCCGCCGAAATCAAGGACCTTCTGGATATCCTGGGTTCCCGCAGCCGCATCCAGGAAATCATCCGCACTGAATTGACCGACGTTAAAACCAACTTCGCCAAACCACGCAAAACCGAGATCATCGAGAATGATGGCGAAGTTGAAGACGAAGATCTGATCCAGAAAGAAGACATGGTCGTCACCGTGTCGCACACAGGCTACGTGAAGCGCGTGCCCCTCTCCACCTATCGTGCGCAAAGGCGTGGCGGCAAGGGCAGGGCAGGGGTGCAAATGCGCGACGAGGACTTCGTCACCAAAATGTTCGTAGCCAATACCCACACGCCCATCCTGTTCTTCTCCTCCGAAGGCATGGTCTACCGCATGAAAGTGTGGCGCTTGCCGCAAGGCACGCCACAGTCACGCGGCAAAGCCTTGATCAACATTTTGCCGTTGGACCAGAAAGAACGCATCACCACCATTCTACCCTTGCCGGAGATGGTGGAGGGTGCGGCCAAACCTTTCCTGATGTTTGCCACACAAGCCGGCACCGTGCGCCGCAACGAGCTTGATGACTTCGAACAAATCAACCGTGGCGGCAAAATCGCCATGAAGCTTGACGAAGGCGACCACATCGTCGGCGTTGATCTGTGTACGGAGCAAGACAACGT
>CAXTLE010000229.1:0-5152 GCA_964244855.1 uncultured Aestuariivirga sp.
CCATCAAGGTCTTCGAGTGAACACTCACAAAGGCATCGCGCGGGTCTTCGCGCTCCAGCACCGCACCAAAAGCCAAACCTTCAGGCACAATGGCTGGCATGTCTTTCATCGAATGCACGGCGAGATCAATCGAGCCTGCAAACAATGCGTCTTCAATTTCTTTGGTGAACAGCCCCTTGCCGCCGATGTCCGCCAAAGGCCGGTCCTGCACCCGGTCGCCAATCACCGAAATCACCACAATCTCAAACTGGTCTTCCGCCATGTCATGCGCCTGCATCAAGCGGGAGCGTGTTTCATGGGCCTGTGCCAGCGCCAGAGGCGATCCACGGGTTCCAATTCTGATAGGCGTCATTTGCAAATTCCGGATGGCGGGTGCTACAGCGGCAACCATATAGTTGAAACAGAACGACACACTACCGGACTCATGCGCGACTCCACAACCATTTTAGGCATCGAAACATCCTGCGACGAAACCGCCGCCAGCGTGGTGCGCCGCCATGCGGATGGCCGGGGCGAAATCCTGTCGAATGTGGTGTTGAGCCAGGTCAAGGACCACGCACCCTACGGCGGCGTGGTGCCGGAAGTGGCGGCCCGCGCCCACATCCACCATCTCGACCGGATCATCGGCAAAGCCATGATCGACGCTGGCTTGGGATATGCCGATCTTGATGCCATTTCCGCCACCGCTGGCCCCGGACTATCCGGCGGCCTCATCGTCGGCCTGACCATGGCCAAGGGCATCGCACTGGCGCGGAGCCTGCCCTTCCTCGCCACCAACCACCTCGAGGGCCATGCCCTGACGCCGCGCCTGTTGGGTGATGTGCAATTTCCCTATCTGCTGCTGCTCATCTCCGGTGGCCACACCCAGTTCCAGCTGGTGCGCGGTGTTGGCGACTACAAGCGCCTGGGCACCACCATAGACGACGCGCTGGGCGAAGCCTTTGACAAGACCGCCAAGTTGTTAGGCCTCGGCTATCCCGGTGGACCCCTGGTCGAACAATACGCCACACGAGGCGATGCAAACCGCTTCGATCTGCCAAGACCCCTGAAAGGCAGAACGGGCTGCGACTTCTCCTTCTCCGGCCTTAAAACTGCTGTCAGAGAAACCGCAGAAGACGTGGGCACACTTACAGATCAAGACAAAGCCGACCTCTGCGCCAGCTTCCAGAAAGCCGTGGCGGAGACGATGCAAGACCGGTTGAAAAAAGCGTTTGAGATGTTTCGCAGCAGCGTCTTGGCACCAAAGGGACCTCATCAGCCCTTCGGGCAGCTTCTCCAGGGGAGAAGCGATTCGTTGCTCCCCCTTCCCAAACGATCAAACATTGAGGGAGGTCCATCGACCAGTCGCTTCTCCTCTGGAGAAGCTGCCCGAAGGGCTGATGAGGTCCCTTGGCCACAAACTCCAACCCTTGTCGTCGCAGGCGGAGTCGCTGCCAACAAAACCTTGCGCGCCATGCTCGAAACCACGAGCGCCGCCAACGGCTTCACGCTCTCAGTTCCGCCATTTCATCTGTGTACAGACAATGCTGCCATGATCGCTTGGGCCGCAGCTGAACGTTTTGCACTTGGATTATCCGACAGTCAGAACGCTCCCGTCCGCCCACGCTGGCCGCTTGATACAGTGTCCGCTCCGGCTTACGGTTCAGGCCGATTGGGAGCCAAGGCATGAGCCGCATAACCGTTCTCGGCGATGGCGCCTGGGGCAAGGCGCTTGCTGGCCTTGCCACCGACTGCGGTCACGACACGTCCATCTGGTCACGCAAAAACCCGCAAGCCGGACAAATTGATCAGGCCGACGCGCTCATCATAGCGATTCCAGCGCAGGCGTTACGTACCGTGTTGCCGACATTGGATATCAAGTCCGAGCAAGCCATCATCATCACAGCAAAGGGTATTGATCGCACCACAAATCGTTTCATGTTCGAAGTGGCCCGCGAAACTTATGGCAAACATCAAATCTACATTCTGTCCGGCCCCAGTTTCGCTGAAGACGTCGTGCGCAAGTTGCCCACAGCGGTTGCGCTTGCTTCTTCTTATGTATCGAATTCCCACAAATGGGCCAAGGCCCTGTCGCGTCCACATTTCCGCATTTATGCCTCTGATGATCCCTTGGGCGTCTGCATCGGCGGCGCACTGAAAAACGTCCTCGCCATCGCTGCAGGCATATCCGACGGCAAACAATTTGGTGCCAGCGCCCGTGCCGCCTTGATCACCCGTGGATTTTCGGAACTCACGCGCTTGGGCAAAACCATGGGCGCAAGACAGGAAACGCTGATGGGACTATCCGGCCTCGGCGACCTGTTGCTGACCTGCTCAAGCCCGCAATCCCGCAATTATTCTTTCGGCAAAAGACTGGGAGAAGGCCAAACTGTGGCAGAAGCCCTTGCAGCCGCAAATGGCGTGGTCGAAGGTGTCTATTCTGCCCATGCCGCCCTGCAACTCGCGATCCAGCACACCGTCACCATGCCCATCACCCAAGCCGTCAACGCCATAGTTGAAAACAACGCCAAACCCGACGATATGATCGAAGCGCTTTTGTCCCGCCCCGTCGGCGCTGAATTTTTATAGGAGAACACAATGCTATTCGCCCTCATCTGCACCGACAAACCAGACAGTCTCGACATCCGCATGAATGCCCGCCCCGACCACTTGGCCTTCCTTGAAAAGCTGGGAGCAAATCTGAAAGCCGCAGGCCCCTTCATCGGCGACGACGACAAGCCCACAGGCAGCCTCGTCATCATCAACGCTGAAAACAAAGCAGAAGCACAAGCCATCGCAGCCCAAGACCCATACGCCATCGCAGGCCTCTTCGCCGCCGTCGAAATCAAACCGTGGAAATGGCTGATCAAGAATCCGGAGTCTGCATAATGCCCTACTGGCTGTTCAAATCAGAACCCGACGTGTTTTCATGGGACATGCTGAAAGCCAAGGGCAAAGACGGCGAAGAATGGACGGGAATCCGCAACTATCAGGCCCGCAACAACATGCGCCAGATGCAACTGGGTGATAAAGGATTCTACTACCACTCAAACATCGGCAAAGCCGTGGTTGGGATTGCAGAAGTGTGCAAACTGATACATCCCGATTCAACAGCCGATATTCCTGCATGGGAATGCGTCGATATACGTGCGGTGGTGGATTTGCCAAAGTCACTCACACTCGACGAAATCAAACTGGTGCCGGAATTGAAAGAGATGGTGCTGGTGAAGAATTCAAGATTGTCAGTGCAGCCCGTAACGGATGCTGAGTGGAAAGTGATTTGCAAACTGTCTGGATTGAAGTGAGACCGTGATCGTGTCCCCTCATCGGGCCTTCGGCCACCTTCTCCCGCCAAGAGTGGCGGGAGAAGGCCACAACAATCAGCCTTCTCCCGATCCTTCTATCGGGAGAAGGTGCCCGACAGGGCGGATGAGGGGCAATGCGCCGTGAACCCCACCACCTTCATCCTCGCCAACACCACACTCCTGCCCGTCCCCCTGACCCCCGAAATCCACCTCCACATCGCTCACGAAGCCGTTCCGCTTTGGCAAAAAACCGAAGACGAACTGGGCGAAATCGGACTTCCCCCACCCTTCTGGGCCTTCGCCTGGGCAGGCGGACAGGCGCTGGCGCGTTATGTGCTCGATAATCCTGAAACCGTAAAAAACAAAAACGTCCTGGACCTGGCCTCAGGCTCAGGTCTCGTGGCCATCGCTGCAATGAAAGCAGGCGCAACCGCCGTGCTCGCTGCAGACATTGATAACTTCGCCATAGCTGCAATCGCCATCAACGCAAAAGCCAACGCCGTCTCCGTCACCACAACCGCAACCGACCTATTGCAGTCGCCTCCACCCCAAATTGACGCCATCCTCGTCGGTGACCTCTTCTACGAAAAATCCACCGCCGAACATGTCTTCGCATGGCTCACAAACGCCAAAGCCCAAGGCACAAACTTCCTCATCGGCGATCCCGGCCGCAGCTATTTGCCGAAAGACAAACTCATCAAGCGCGCCGAGTACAACGTGCCCGTCACCCGCGATCTCGAAGACGCCGACATCAAGCAGACTGCGGTGTGGGCTCTGGCCTGACCACGCGCCCGGTGTTGTTCAAATACAAAGCCACCATCAATAGCGCCAGTGACACCCACAACCATTTGTCCTGCACACCGCCAAAAAACACGGCAGCAATAATCACGGCAGCAGGTGTTGACACATATGTTGCCTGCACCGTGTAAACCGCCCCCTTGTCGCGGATCAGCGTGAAATAGGCGATACGTTCCACCACCCACATCGCCACAAGCGCCACCATAATCCAGTAACCGCCCAACGCTGGCGAGTCCTCGGCCCCAAACGGTGCCAACAACAAAACCAGCGGCAGCGCAAATAATCCCGAGAATAAACTTTCGGCAGCACCCGCCTTCAACGTATCCGCCTTTTCTGGCCAGGCCCGTCCGGCAAATGCATTGTACAGGGTGTAAAGCATCGGTACCACAAGCGATCCTAGCAGCCACCAGGACACCTGCCCCTGCAACATGCCCTCACGTGACAAAATCAAAACCAGTGTTGACGTAAACCCCGCCGCAATCGCCAGCAGACGCCGCCCGGAGGCCGACTCCCACCCCGTCGCAAGTGCCAGCAAATAACTGAAAAACGGCGACGTGGTGATGACGATGGACAATTCGGTCGGCGGCACATAACGCGCCAGATACAGGTTGATCCCGAATGGCACATTCATCAAAAATGCGCAGCCCGCACCATAGCGCAGGATCGAGGCATCCAGCAAAAGTGTACCGCTCCTCCATGCCGAAATCAGCAACATCACCAGTCCCACACCAATTCCCGTTACGAAAATCGTCTGGCTCCAATGCATGTTGATGTTCGACAGGTGCTTGTACATCGAAGGCGAAATACCCCAGAACAAACCGAGCAACATGAAATAGGCAAAATGGCGGGGGGAAGTCATAGCTCTTTTTTCTCCCTCCCCCTTGTGGGGAGGGCTATCGCATATGGCATCCAAAAGACCTCATCGGCCCTTCGGGCAGCTTCTCGAGAGGAGAAGCGACTCATTGAGCGACCTCCCTCAATGCCCACAAAACTTCGAAAAATGGTCGATATCTCACAACGAGTCCCTTCCCCTCTGGGGAAGGTGCCGAGCGAATGCGAGGCGGATGAGG
>CAXTLE010000230.1:0-5135 GCA_964244855.1 uncultured Aestuariivirga sp.
CCCCACCCAGCCTGAACCCACCATTGCCAAAACTGTCAATGAGATGGCGACCGGGCAGGAAGCGTTCCATTACGGCCTTGCGGATGCGGCAACCTGCTTGGCATTGCTCTTGGCTTCACGCGGCAGACCCAGCAGCATCAACACGGGAACTGCCACAAAGATCGATGAGTAGGTACCCACAAACACGCCCCAGATCATGGCGAAAGCAAAGCCGCGGATCACTTCTCCACCGAAGATGTAAAGCGCCAGCAAAGCGATCAGTGTACAGAGCGATGTGAGCAGCGTGCGCGGCAAAACCGAGTTGATGGAGAAGTCCATCAAATCCGCCATGTTCATGGATTTGTATTTGCGCATGAATTCGCGCACCCGGTCAAAGTTCACCACAGTGTCGTTCAGCGAATAGCCAATGATGGTGAGAATGGCCGCGATGATGTTCAAGTTGAACTCCAGCCCGATCAGACTGAACAAACCAATCGACAGCAACACGTCATGCAACAATGAAATCACGGCACCCGCAGCATATTGCCACTCGAACCGCGCCCACAAATAGATCAGCACACCGACAATCGAAATCAATACGGCGAGAATGGCTTGCTGTGTAAGTTCACCCGATACCTTGGCACCCACAGTTTCAGCACTGCGCACTTCCACTGTGCTGCCCAGCGTGTCTTTCACCTTTTTCTGCGCTGCCTGTTCGGCGTTTGCGCCGCCGGTTTGCGCCTCGAGCTTGATCAGCAAGTCGCTTGGTCCACCAAACTCCTGCACTTCAACATCACCCAAACCAAGTCCGCCAAGCTGCTTTCGGATTTCGTCAATCCTGGCAGGCCCTTGCGTGCGGATGGTGATCACCGAACCGCCCTTGAAGTCGATACCGTAATTCAGTCCCTGATAGGCAAACAGGAATATCGACAGTGCACACAAAATTCCTGAGATGATGTAACCATAACGGCTCCACTGCACGAAGGGAATATTCGTGCCATCGGGGATCGGGCGAAAAGGTTTCCAGCGCATCAGAGATTGATTTCCTTCGGACGGCGGCGCAGTACCCAAACGGAAACCAGCATGCGTGTCACAGTAAAAGCAGTAAACATTGTGGTGAAAATGCCGATAGCCAGCGTCACGGCAAAGCCGCGCACAGGCCCTGAACCGACGCCAAACAATACGACAGCGGCAATCAGTGTGGTGATGTTGGCATCAAGCACTGTGCCAAGCGCTGACTTGAAGCCAACCTCCAGCGATGACAATGCGGTGCGCCCGTTACGCCATTCCTCACGAATGCGTTCATAGATCAGCACGTTGGAGTCAACCGCCATGCCGAGTGTCAGCAGAATGCCGGCAATGCCCGGCAAAGTCAGCGTGAAGCCGAAGAAGCTCATGGCCGCCAGCAACATCAGCAAGTTGACGATCAAAGCCGCATTGGCCACCCAACCGAAGAAACCATAGGGCAAAATCATGAAGGCCATCACGGCAATAAGGCCAATGGCGCAGGCGAGAAAGCCCGCATAGACAGAGTCAGCACCGAGACTTGGACCTACAGTCTGTTCCTGAACGACGTTGAGCTTGGCCGGCAGAGCACCGGACTTCAGCACAACAGAAAGCCGACCTGTTTCTTCCGTGGTGAAATTGCCGGAGATTTGGCCGGAACCGCCGAGAATGGGTTCGTTGATAACAGGTGCACTTTGCACCACCTTGTCGAGTAAAATCGCGAAGGGTTTTCCAACATTGTCCTTGGTCAGATTGCCAAAACGATAGGCACCTTTTTGATTGAACTTGAAGGTCACGACAGAGCGATTTTGTTGGTCAAAGCCGGGTTGTGCGTCGGTCAAGTCAGCGCCATCAACCACGGATCGGCTTGCAATTTGCACCCAGAGCTTTCGGAGCGGTCTGATATCGGCGTCTGTCAGTGGCTGAGTATTGCCCGATTTCTTTTTTGCATCTTGGGCCGCGTCATAAGCTTCCTTATAGGGATATGCTGCGCAATCCTGCGGTGGTTGCTGACCATCAGCGCTTGGCTGTTGCTCGCACACCAGATTGAAGGAAAGCTTGCCGTTGTTGGTGAAACGGATTTTCAATTCTTCAACATTGTCCTGACCGGGCAATTGAATATTGATGCGGTCTGTACCCTGCTGTTGCACGCTGATTTCCTTGGTGCCCGAAGGATCAATACGGTAGGCGAGAATCTTCAGCGACTGATTGATGGCCGCAGTAACCTTCGCCTGCAACCCTTTATCCGTGACTTTCATAACATAGCCATCAGGTGTCGCTTCAAGCCCATAAAGATTGACTTGCGCGGCACCCGACAAAATCCCGCCCTGTTGTGGTTGCAACAAAGTATCCAAGCGCTCTTTGGCTTTGGCCATATCTTCCGGCTTGGAAATCTTGACACTCACACCACCGGGAATTTTCACAATATTGCTGTAAGCAATTTTCGCGTCACGCAATGTCGCGCGAATATCCCCCGCTGCCAAAGTCTGCAACTGCTCCGCCATATCCGCCTTGTCGATTTCCAGCAGCAGGTTCGAACCGCCCTGCAAGTCCAAGCCCAAAGTCATGGGACGGATACCGAACTTCGCCATCATGTCCTGTTGCGGTTTTGGCAAAATATTGGGAAGCGCCAACAACAACGACAACAGAATAGACGCGGTGATGGTGTAGATTTTCCAGCGGGCGAAATGCAGCACGGATGTGGTCCTTCAGATTACTTGGCAGGTTCGCCCTTGGCACGCACTTCATAAATGCCGCCACGCAGCACCCGCACCTTTACGTTTTCACCCACTTCAACCTGAACCTCATTGTCATCGATGATCTTGGTCACCTTGCCGATCAAGCCGCCATGCGTGACAACCGTATCGCCCTTGGAAATTTTCGACAGGGTTTCCTGTTGCTCCCTGGCTTTCTTCTGCTGAGGGCGGATCAGCAGGAAGTAAAACACACCCATGATCAGCACCAGCGGCATGACCATGCCGAGAAGGTCGCCAGCACCGGGGCCAGCCACTTGAGCAATAAACATAAACGACGTCTCCAGCCGGAACACACCGGCGAACAGGTTAAAAACTTGCGCTAGATATAACGATGCAATAGGTCATTGCAAGGCACGAAAAAACCAGCCTTTGGAACGGGTTATGACGCAGACATTGGAAAACGCCCTGTTATCACGCATCGCCGAGGCCTTGGAGCGCCTTGCCCCTGCCCCGCCAGCCTCCGCCAATTTGGCCAAACACGAGGCCTTCGTCTGGCGCTCGTCACCACCAGGACTGGACGCCGTAGCCCGCGTCAACCGCGTCGACATGTCCCTGCTGAAAGGCATCGACCTTACCCGCGATGAACTCCTCGCCAATACGAGGCGCTTCGCCAAAGGCCTGTCCGCCAACAATGCCCTGCTCTGGGGTGCCCGTGGCATGGGCAAGTCATCTTTGGTGAAGGCCGCCCAAGCCGCCGTCAACGTTGAAGTCGGCGGCACACTGAAAATTGTCGAAATCCACCGCGAAGATATCAACACCCTGCCCCAGCTCACCGCGATGCTGCGCGCCAACCCCGACTACCGCTTCATCATTTTCTGCGACGACCTGTCCTTCGACAATCAGGACACCTCCTACAAATCCCTGAAAGCTGCATTGGACGGAGGCCTCGAAGGCCGCCCCCCCAACGTCATCTTTTACGCCACCTCAAACCGCCGCCACTTGCTGCCGCGCGACATGATCGAAAACGAACGCTCGACGGCAATAAATCCCTCCGAAGCCGTACAGGAAAAAGTCTCGCTGTCAGACCGTTTCGGCCTCTGGCTCGGTTTTCACAATTGTTCGCAGGATGAATTCTTCGAAATGGTGGAAGGCTATGCCTCGCATTTCAAACTCAACATAACAAAAGAAAAACTCCACGCCACCGCCATCGAATGGAGTGTCACACGCGGAGCCAGATCAGGCCGCGTCGCCTGGCAATTGATACAGGATCTGGCGGGTAAACTGGGACAGAAGCTGGACTAGGAAGGACCTCATCAGCCTCTTCAAACTTGGCATATTCGAAACTATCTCCGTGTTCTTGCTTGCGGGAGAGACGACCGCAGGGCGGCCAGTGACGGTGTGAGACCGGCACAAGCGATAACCCCACCCCCACGTCGTCCCCCTGGGACGTTGCGCGCACACCGCAACATTTGCCCGAGACTTGCTGGCGGGTGGTTTCTCTTTGCCGATTTCTGGAGTGTAGCAATATCTAGCGTATTGACCGCGCGGTGTCAAGCGTTATTTTCTTATTTAAAGATTTAAAACTAGTTTCATGGGTTTAGCCCGGACGCCGCATGCGCCAGGTTTCATCCACCGTCACATATTCCGAATAGCCCAGCCGCGCGATCGGTTTCATCGCCGCCGTGTCAACCCGGCCCCCCACAATAAAGCGGTCATCAATGTGAATTCCCACAACCCGGCCAATCACCATCCAGTCATTCACATGGCCGTCATCATCAGGCAATGGAACAGTTTGAAAATGCCGGCATTCAAAGCACACCGGGCTCTCCCCCACACGTGGCGCCTTGATGAATTGGCAGGGCGCCCTGGTCAGCCGCGCCAGCTCAAATTCATCCACATGCGGGCCAACGATAGCCGAACTGGCATTCATCGCCTCGCGCAAGGCAAACGTGGCGAGGTTGCAGGCAAATTCGCCTGTGGCCTCGACATTGCGGATCGTATCTTTCTGCCCGCCAGAGCCGAAGGCCACATAATGCGGATTATCGGAAAAAGCGTTGAAGAAACTATAGGGCGCCAGATTGGCCACACCCTGCTCGGACAAGGTTGAAATCCAGCCGATCGGACGCGGCACCATGACCGCGTAAAACGGATCCAGCTCCAGCCCGTGGTTGTTTTTGACGGCGTCATAAAACATCAACGGCTCCGGAAGAATTCAGGCAGATCAGAGATGCTGTCAAACACGACATCAGCATGATGCGCGAGATGACGGCGCTCCGCATTACCGCTCAAAACTCCGATGGCCAGTCCAGCGCCACCATTGCGCGCTTCCTCCAGATCATGCGTGTTATCGCCGACCATGGCAATTTCATGCGGCGAAATCCCGGCGCGCTTCGAAAACAACCTGACCATCTGCCCTGAAGGTTTGGGGGCGGCCACAGAGTCCGCCCCCAAAAT
>CAXTLE010000231.1:0-5069 GCA_964244855.1 uncultured Aestuariivirga sp.
CGTTTCAACAGATGAGAGAATGAGCGCGCCAGTGTTTTAGCGTCTTTGTTGCCCGACATTAGAAACCCTGCTCCCAGAACCGCGGTGTGTTGCAACACCTTGCGTCCATATTGTTTGTCACCACACATTCCCGCATGTGAAGACACGTTGCCTCTTCAAATCCGCGCGAGTCCTAGCGAGTCTCAAACCTTGTCGCAAGCAAAAACAGGCCTGCACCGAAGTGAAATCTCTGACGGAAACGCGCAGATTACAAATATGTTTCCGACTCTTCTTCAAGAACTACAAGTCTTGACTCTTCAACCAAATGATGTGCAGCCATTCATCCGTCTGCGGAGGGATTTTCATCGTCCTTTACGAGGTGGTTGGCCATGAAGGGGGCGTTCGCAACTGCAAACAATACAGTAAGGCCCATCAGGCCAAACACCTTGAAACTCGCCCAGACGCCTTCAGAAAACTGATACCAGACCAATACGTTGACGGCAGCCAGGAAAAAGAAAAACCAGGCCCAGCGCAACGACAAGGTCATCCAGGCATGGTCCGGCATCTCAAGCGCTTCGCCCATGATATCCTTTATGAAGGCGCGCTTGAAAATATATCCGCCGAGCAGCACCACACCAAAGAGCACATTGATCAAGGATACTTTGGCGACAAGGTAACGGGCGTCATTCATGTATACAGTGAGGGCGCCAAAAATCACAACCATCACCACACCAATGATTTGTGCTTTTGAAACACTGCGGTCGATGGCATAAACCAGCACGATAATCAGAACGGAGGCCACAGCAAGTGCACCTGTGGCCCAGATCACGCCTTTGACCATGTAAGCCACAAAAAATACCAGGAGCGGCAAAAGCTCGAGCAGTTGCTTGTGACCCTGCTTCAGTTTTCGATCAGTCATATCTTGTCATCCAGTCCGGCAATGGCGCGGGAAAATGCCTCCGCGTCAAAAGCCTGCAAGTCTTCGATTGATTCACCAACGCCGATGGCATGGATTGGCAGTTTGAATTTTTCCGCAATGGCCACAAGAATGCCGCCGCGTGCTGTGCCATCGAGTTTGGTCATGATCAGGCCCGTCACCCCCGCAACCTTGGTAAAGGCCTCGGCCTGGGCGAGAGCGTTTTGCCCTGTGGTAGCGTCCAATACCAGCAATACAGCGTGCGGAGCCCCGGCATCATATTTCTTGATGACACGTACCACTTTGTCGAGTTCGTCCATCAAATAGGTTTTGTTGTGAAGCCGTCCAGCGGTGTCGATGAAAAGAATATCCGTACCGTCTTCCTGTGCGGCTTTCATGGCATCATAGGCGAGGCCCGCCGCATCAGCCCCTTGTGGACGCGAAATGGTTTCGGCCCCGATCCGTTTTCCCCAAACAGTCAACTGTTCGATGGCAGCAGCGCGAAAGGTATCACAGGCGGCAAACTTCACCTTGAAGCCCTCGCCCGCAGCGATGGAGCCAAGCTTGCCGATGGTAGTGGTTTTGCCGGAGCCATTGACGCCGACCACCAGAATTACAAAGGGTTTTTCGGTACCGAAATTGAATGGCACTTCGACGGGTTTCAAAACCTTGGCCACTTCCGAGGCAAGGATCTGTTTTACGTCCTCAGGGTCAATCTCCTTGTCAAAGCGCCCGCGTGACACTTCAACGATAATACGCTCTGCGACCGTCAAACCAAGATCAGCCTGTATCAATGTATCTTCAAGTTCCTGCAGAGTCTCCTTGTCGAGTTTGCGCTTGGTGAAAATGGATGTGATTGAACCCGTGATGGTTCTCGACGACTTCGACAGGCCTTGCGTGAGGCGGGAGAACCAGCCTTTGCGTTCGGCCACAACTTCTGCCGTTTGTGTTTGCGGTGGAGGAGGCGGAGCTTCGACAACAACTGGTACCGGGTCTGGCTTTGGCGCAGGAGGGGGCAGTGGTGGCGGAGTTGCCGTGACCTTTTCAACAACCGGCATTTTCGGCGCAGCTGTTTTTTTCTCAGCAGGTTTTTTGGTCGCAGGTTTTTTAACGGGTTCAATTTTGGCAGGAGGTGCCTTGACTGGTTTTGCTTTCGCCTTCGGTGGTTCAGGTTTTTTTACAACTGGCTTCGGCTTGGCGGCCGGCTTTTTCGGCTCCGGCTTTTTCGGTTGCGGTTTTTTCGGCGCAGGTGCTTTTGCTTTGGCTTTGACCGCAGGCTTCGCAGCCACAAGCTCTTCAACGACAGCTTCAGGCTGAAGTTCAGGTGCAGGCAATGCTGCCTGTTCAACGATAACCGCAGGTGCTGTTTCGTCCTCTTTTTTACCCGTAATGCGGTTGAAGAGTTTCTTGAAAAATCCACTCATGCAGCAAGCCTGACATCGAGATGACTGGCTTGCGCTGCCACCACATCCACATTCACAAGCGCACCCGGCGTCATGCGCTGTTCAAAACGCGACAGTGCAAATTGTGCCGTGCGCCCCGTATTGGGAGTCTCGACCAGTACTGGCTGCTTTGACCCCACTTGCGCCGACAGAAAATTCTGCAACCGCTGTTCGCCCTTGGCCCGCAGCAAGGCCGCACGCCGCTTCACCACATCCTGTCCCAGCATCGGCATGCGGGCCGCAGGTGTTCCAGGGCGTGATGAGTAAGGGAACACATGCAGGTAAGTGAGATCGCAATCATCCACCAGCTTCAATGAGTTCTCAAACATCTCATCGGTCTCCGTCGGAAAGCCTGCAATCAGGTCGGCCCCGAACACCATGTCCCTGCGGCGGGATTTGAGTTCGGTACAAAACGCAATCGAATCCTCACGGGCATGCCTGCGCTTCATGCGCTTCAAGATCATGTTGTCACCAGATTGCAGCGACAAATGCAGATGCGGCATGACACGGGTTTCGGAAACCAGAATATCAATCAGCGCAGCATCGGCCTCGATCGAGTCAATCGACGAAAGGCGCAAACGTTTCAGATCCGGAACATCTTTTAATATTCGTGCGAGCAAAACTGACAGTTTCGGCGCGTCGTCAAGATCAGCACCCCAGGATGTGAGATCAACACCCGACAGCACAACTTCATTGTGGCCGCTGTCAACGAGTCGCTTCACCTGCTCGACCGAATCCAAAATCGGAACCGAACGCGAATTGCCGCGACCAAACGGAATGATGCAAAACGTGCAGCGATGATCACACCCCGTCTGCACTTGCAAAAACGCCCGCGTTCGCGCCGAGAGCTGGTCAATCATTGGTGGGCGGGTTTCCTTGACCCGCATGATATCCGACACATCCACACGCGGGCGATTGGAACCCTTCAGCCACGACGATGCTGCGAGCTTCTCCTCGTTGCCCAGTACGCGGGTCACTTCAGGCATGACCGCGAACACATCCGATTCAGTTTGTGCGGCACAGCCCGTGACAATGATATCAGCGTCAGGATTTTCCTTGCGCGCCCGGCGTATGGCTTGCCGCGCCTGCCGTGTGGCTTCTGCGGTCACGGCACAGGTGTTGAATATAATGGTGTTGTCGAGGCCCGCTTTCGTCGCATGACCCCGCATAATTTCCGACTCGAACGTATTCAAGCGACAACCAAATGTCTCAAGCCGAGGACCTTTCACGACAGCATCCCCTCAGGCAGCACGCCATCATATTCATATTCCAGCGGTCCCGTCATGATAATGTGACCCGTATCGGGATCAACCGACATCATGAGGTCACCACCGGGCAATGTGACACGACACTTGGCATCAATGATTTTGATGCGGTAACCTGCTGCCATCACAGCACAAGCCGCAGTGCCACAAGCCTTTGTCAACCCCGCACCGCGTTCCCACACATTGACGATGACATGATTGCGCGACACAACCTTGGCCATTTCGATGTTGGCACGCTCCGGAAACAGCGGATGATTTTCGAGCATCGGACCAATCCGCCCCAGGTTGATCACATTCAAATCATTGACCCAGAAAATGCAATGTGGATTACCGACGTTCACCACCGAGGGTGAATGCATCAGAGGCTCGTCAATGGGCCCCACCTGCAATTCAATATGGCGCGTGTCTGCAAACTTCTCGGACAATGGAATTTTATCCCAGTCAAACTTGGGCTTGCCTTGGTCAATTGTCACCATCAATTTGCCAGCCCGCTTGCCGACAAGAAAACCACCCTTGGTGTCAATGGTCGCAGAGTTCGCGCCGCGCTCGTCCATCACAATATCTGCGATACAGCGCGATGCATTGCCGCAACTCTCAACCTCGCCACCTTCGGCATTCCATATCCGCATGCGCACATCAGCCAGCGAGGACTTTTCCATCACAATCAACTGGTCACAGCCAATGCCGGTCTTGCGGTCCGCGATGGCGCGTGCTTGCTCTTTGGAAATGGAAACCGGGCGTTCACGTGCGTCAATGACAACGAAATCGTTTCCGAGTCCGTTCATCTTGCGGAAAGCTATGGCGGTGGTAGAAGTCATGTCGGCGCTTATATGGGATAAGAGGTGGCAAAAGCTAGGGCGGCCACTGGCTCATATGACGGGAATGTGAATCTCAATTGGCGCGGTTGCACCCGCAACACCGAGATCAGCAGGATAAACTTCAAACTGCGGGCCCGGCGCCACTGTCAACGCGGCCTTTGGCAAACCATCGGAAAAAATCCATCCCCAGGACTCGGAGATTTTTTCAAGCGGCCCCACATGTTGAAATACCGCAACTTTGCGGGCGGGAACCGTGAGCGTGAAAAGATAACCCGGCACCTGCCCCTCATCTTTCACCTCAACCGCTGCCAAATAATCCATCTGCCCCTTGCCATCAAAATTATGGCAAATCCCATAGGCCTTAAGACCAATCTGACCCTCGATACGGCCAAAATCCGTCATGAAATTTTCCCATAAATCCTTGATGCCGGGAGATGGACCAATGGCAAACGTACCATTTCGGCCTGCGAAGGTGATGGCGGGAGACATTTGGACTTTCGGCTTTTCCATGCGGACGTCTTAGCGGCAATCCGTATTTTGGCCAATCTGCAAAATCCAGTTTGAGCTCTACCCCGGGATTTCCGCCTGACTTGAATCCTGAACAATTCAGTCCGGGCGTTTGATCCGCTCGATTTCAGGCCGAAGCCTC
>CAXTLE010000232.1:0-5061 GCA_964244855.1 uncultured Aestuariivirga sp.
GCAATTGTGATTTCTTGAGGTTGCGAACATCAAGCACTGGCATCGACTCCCATGCAGGCTTCTTCATTTGCATCCATGCGCTTCTTGTTATTGCTCTTTTGCCGAAATAAAGTGCGAGACCAATGGCTGAATTCAGCCAAAGCAGCAGCGCTTTCCTTTGATGACCAGTAAGCTTCGAATCGTCGAAAGCCCACCACGTATTTCCAAGTGATTTATTTTCAAATGCCACAGCTAACACTTTATGGGTAATTGGCCAAAGCCGCGACACCAACAAAATCTTTCCCGCCTTGCTCCACACCGCAGCAGCGCTCTTTAACTTCCGCCCTTTGATTGCTTCGGTTCGCGGCGTGAGAAACGCGTTGGACTTTTGTGCGATTTGCACAACCTTATCTGCCGCATGATCCCAGAAGCCTGAATAGGCCGTCCAGTTTTCAGTGCTGCGTTCCACTTCAAACGCGTCCGTGATATCGCGGATGTCGTAACCAATGGATCCCAGTTCATCAAGATGGCAGAGGTTCAAGCCAAAGAGATTGGGTTCGCCAGGTAGCTTCAATGTTGAATAGCGCGTGAGATTGAAGTGAATCTGGGCCAAGGCATCTTGCGAGAAAACAGCACTCGTCCAATTTTCATTTTGCAGGGGCGAAGGCAGACTTGCCAAGGTGCAGAGCGTTTTCTTATCATTGCGGATGATAAGATTTCCCTGCTTGCCTTTTAGCTTTCTGATTCCGCCAGAAATACGAGACGCCATATCTATGGCTTCGTGAATAGTTGTCGGATTGCGGCGCAAACCCACATAAATTGTCAGATCTGATGTCTCATCCGGCTTTTTCTTTTTGGCTACGAAAAGAATTTCCGATAAATCTGTATTTTCTGAAAAATTTGTGCGTTCCGGATCATGGCTGGTGATGACCAATTCCAAATGATAACGCTGTGCTATATAATCGCGCACATTGCCCCATGCCTCGCCGGTGGCAAGAGCAATTGGCAAAACAAATGCCAACCTGCCGCCATCGGCAAGGCATTTATCAGCCAACGGCACAAATATAGCGCCCAAGCCGGGCGTTATGCTGATGCCAATTTTTTTACCTTGGGCCTTGAGTTCCTTCTGCAAAGCCGCACGCTCTTCGGGCAGTGAACCAAAAAGCAAATTGCCATAACGACTGCTGACGAATGGTGGATTCATTACACATAGATTGAGTTTTGGAACAGTGGCATTGGTGTAAGACGTTTTAGCTGCACCAGTGCGCACGACATCCAACTGCGAGTCATCAAGCGCAAACTGGGTTTTGACTGTCGTGTTTTCCAAAAAATCAAGGCTGCCCAACCTTGGTTGATCGCCATTCATGCCTATGGGCATGACGTACAAGTTCATTTGCCGAAATGCCACCTCGGGTGCGAGTAGCGCCAGTGTGGAAGCCGTGAGATGCACAGCCGAAGGCAAAATGTCATAGCCATGCAAGGTGTTCTGCATGAGCGTGCTGTGAAGATTTCCTAAGTCCTTTTCGGTAATGCTTTTTTCGCTGTCAGCACGGGCCTTGATGAAATTATCGGTGATGGCCTGTGCTGATGCCATCAACAGCGTGCCAGTGCCACAGGCTAAGTCAGCAACTTTGAAATTTGCCACCGACTTCATGTTTGCAAAATCTGTGTCCCAATCCAGATCAAACGTAAGTTTCAGCAGAAGCGTGGCCGCTGGAACCGAAGTATAATAGGTGCCAAGGTATTTCGCGTGATGCAAAAGCCAATGATAAATGCGGCCCATCAAATCATGGCGAAGGGCCGCTTGTTGGGCGCAAATCTTATGCGCCTCATCGAGCAATGATTTTACATTTTCGGTGGTAGCCGCGCTGGCAGGCAACTCTTCAAGAATGCGTCCACCCAATTGGAAAATGGGTACGTAATTGATGTTCCTCCAAATCCATTCCCAGTGTTCGGCGGTAGCACCAATCAGGTCTTCACTTTTGCGCAGTTTGCGAAGGGTTTCGACCTTTTCGTCGCTGCGCGATAACTGTTCTTGGAAAATATAGGCATTAGCGAGAATCAATGCAGAAACTTTGGCAGCTGTCTCGCGCCGTTCATTGGCTGCGTCTTTATCCTCTTTCTCAGGAATGCCCATCTTCAAATGGTTGGACAAACGATCACAAGAACCAGGCTGAGCCATCCACAGTTTGGAAATGCTATCGAGATGAACTGCCAATGATTTTGCGGTCTGTTCAACAATATCGTCTTGAACGAGCGTTTCTTGCGCTCGCCGCAACGCATCCATCAGCGATGCTGGGTTACCTTCAAGCCAGTTTTCAGTTTCAACCGTTTCAGTAACGATCCGATACTTAAGCTGGGCAATTGAAAGGACGTCTTCAATTTTTGTCGTAGGCGTTGATCGCAATTCGATCGGATAGACTGCTGCGACTGCGATATGGGCGATACCTGCGCTTACGCGCCTTTTTGCATCCGCCAGAACGACTTCTTCGCTGTTGGAATGATCGGCGAACTTTCCTTCAATAACAACGCGCAGACCACGGAGTTCAAACAAAACATCAGGTCGATGCTTGCCGTGCACGAGAATTGTCTCTGCATCAGCTGTCACACCAAATTTTGAAATCAGAATTGCGAGTTGGGTGTTTACTGCTTCTTCGCGATTACGATGGCTGCTCATTGAATTGTTTAATCTTTTTGTGGCACTGAGATTTCTTTAACACATTTCTTCGCCGCAAGGCTATGCTGGAAGACCTCGCAACGCTTTCGGGCGGTCAGGTGATTTCGGAAGAATTGAAAAAGATAAGAGGACGCTTCCCTTCTGTTTCGCCCCTCACCCAATCTCCACATACAACGTCCGCCCCAGCGCCGTCGCCGCCCGTATGAGTGCGCTGAGTGTCACCGACGTGTTCTCCGGATCAAGCAAGCGGTCCAACTGCTGACGGTCGGTTTTCATGCTTACGGCCATGACAGTTTTCGTTATGTCCTCAGCCTTCATGCCCTCGGCGATTTGCCATGCCAGAACGCGCTAGATGGCGACGTCTTCGGCCTCGGCGAGCATTCCCTGCTCAGCAAGAAAGTCGTCAAAGCTTTCCGTGCTGATGCGTCCCCTCACCCCACCTTCCCTACCACATGCCTCCGCAACACTGCGTTAATCTCAGTCTGATACCCCGCACCCTGCCGCTTGAACCAGTCCACCACATCTGCATCCAGCCGCAGCGTCAGTTGCTGTTTGACGGGTTTGTAGAACACGCCGCGCTTTGCGTCTTTCCAGTCCAGCTGTTCGGGCGCGTCGGAGAAGTCGATATCCTCATCTTTGATATCCGCAATCTTGGCCAGCATTTTCCGCTGCTGCGGGGTCAATTGTTCAGACGTCACCTTGCTCATAGGATTTCCCTTCCCGGCGCAACGCTGGTCCCTCATCCGCCCTGTCGGGCACCTTCTCCCGTCGGAAGAAGCGGGAGGAGGCAATCGCCCGATGAGCCTTCTCCCGCCCCTCTTGGTGGGAGAAGGAGGCGCCACGCGCCGGATGAGGGGACACAGGCACAGCCTCTCAAAATAAAGTCCCAATCCCGAAAATAGTCCTTGACAACGTTCCTGTTATGTTCTAGTTATCCTCCTGCTTCGATCCCTTTCGGGGTCCGGTTCATGACGGTGAACCTGGATGGGTCGGGCGGCGGGCCTTTGGGGTGGGGTTAACGTGGCCACTCCCTTCAGGTTTGCTGAAACACCCCCGCGCCCTTCAAAAGGCCGGGCCACGCAAGTGGGCGCTTTGTGGTCGACTTACGGTTCAGTCTGTTTCGTCCTTCGGGAAGATCGACCTCTGGGTTAAAGTTCGTGTGCGCGTCTCTTCGGAGCCGCCGGGGAACACCAAAGGCAAAGCTGGCGCGCCAGATGTTTCAGTTCAAAACCCGTTACGCGTGGGGAAACCTGACGCAACTTCATAGCGACTTTAAGCCAGTCGCATACCGCAGAGGGCCTCCCCGCGCGTCTCCCTTCTTCCCTGCCACCGGGTGTCCGTGTGAACTCGGGCGAAGCCGTGGCCGCGTGCCGGATCACCCGCCCGCCACCACATCTGCCACCGCCAGATCATCCCTTGACCCTCATCCCCAGCGCCTTTAGACCGCGCGCACCATGGCTTTATCTCCCACCACGTCCTTCCAAGACCTGATTTTGACGCTGCACACCTACTGGGCCGACAAGGGCTGTGTCATCTTGCAGCCTTACGACATGGAGGTCGGTGCAGGCACCTTTCACCCTGCCACCACGCTGCGCTCCGTTGGCACGCTGCCCTGGGCCGCGGCCTATGTGCAACCGTCACGCCGCCCCAAGGACGGCCGCTATGGCGAGAACCCCAATCGCTTGCAGCATTATTACCAGTATCAGGTCATCATCAAGCCATCACCGCCGGATTTGCAGGAGCTCTATTTGGGGTCTCTTGCGGCGATCGGCATTGACCCGACGCTGCACGATCTGCGTTTTGTCGAGGACGATTGGGAAAGCCCGACGCTGGGTGCCTGGGGCTTGGGCTGGGAGGTGTGGTGCGATGGCATGGAAGTGTCGCAGTTCACTTATTTCCAGCAGGTCGGTGGCCTCGATTGTTCACCCGTCTCGGGCGAGTTGACTTACGGCCTCGAACGCCTGGCCATGTATGTGCAGAACGTCGATAACGTCTACGACCTGAATTTTAACGGCCGCCCCGAAGGCCAGGGCCGCATCACCTATGGCGACGTGTTCCTGCAGGCGGAACAGGAATTTTCGCGCTTCAATTTTGAACATGCGGATACGGACATTTTGCTGCAGCATTTCAAGGACGCGGAAAAGGAATGTGCGGCCTTGTTGAAGGCGGGTGAGGCTGACGGGCGGCATCGTTTGGCGCTTCCGGCCTATGACCAATGCATCAAGGCGTCGCATGCGTTCAACCTGCTGGATGCACGCGGCGTAATTTCCGTGACCGAGCGGCAGAAATATATTCTCGCCGTGCGCGATCTGGCGAAGGCCTGTTGCGAAGCCTGGAGTCGGACTGCGGGTGGTGGAGTGGTTGCACATGTCTGAACTCCTGCTCGAACTGTTCTCGGAAGAAAT
>CAXTLE010000233.1:0-5031 GCA_964244855.1 uncultured Aestuariivirga sp.
GTTCGTTCAGTTTGTTGAAGACGCTCTGTATCATCAGGCCCGTGTGCAATGCCGATACGCCGTTGATGCTGTGGGAACCAACGAAGGCCAGTTGACCCATTCGCACGCGGCGACCGCCTGCTTCATCGATCAATGAAATGGCCGAAATGAATTCGTCCGTACCCAGACCTTTTTTCTTGGCTTCCTCAATCACCTTCGCGTTGATGGCAAAAACAATCTGCATGTGGCGCGGCAGCACACTTTCGAACAGGTGGACCGGCCAGCTTTCCAGCGCTTCTGGCAGAAGTGTGTGATTGGTGTAACCTGTCACACCGCGTGTAATGTCCCAAGCCTTGTCCCATGTCATGTGATGGATATCGATGAGCAACCGCATCATTTCCGCCACCGCAATGGCGGGGTGTGTGTCGTTCAGCTGAATGGCGATCTTGTCCGGCAAATTTGTAAGGTCCGGATATTGTTGCAGATGGCGGCGCAGAATGTCTTGCAGAGAGGCCGACGTGAAAAAATATTCCTGACGCAAGCGCAGCTCTTGACCTGCGGGTGTGGAATCTGCAGGATAAAGCACGCGGGTCAGGATTTCAGCCTTGTTGGTGCTAGAGAGTGCGCCAGTATAATCACCGACATTGAAAGCATCGAGATGAATCGGATCAAGCGCCTTGGCACTCCACAAGCGCAATGTATTCACACGGCTTCCCTTCCAGCCCACCATGGGCGTGTCATAGGCCGTGGCATGCAAAACTTCGCCTGCGTTCCACGTGTGGTGAATGGTGCCGTCCTTCATGGTTTCAGAGGTAACGTGGCCACCGTATGAAATCCGGTAAGAGGCTTCGCGCCGCGCGAACTCCCACGGATTGCCATAGTCCAGCCAAGTCTCGGGCGCTTCGGTTTGCCAGCCGTCCTTGATGATCTGGCGGAACAGGCCATGATTGTAACGGATGCCATAACCGTAAGCCGGGATGTTGAGCGTGGCCATGCTTTCCATGAAGCAGGCAGCGAGACGGCCCAGACCGCCGTTCCCCAAGGCAGCATCGGGCTCAAGTTCTTCAACGAAATTCAAATCGACATTCAGATTGGACAGCGCCTCCTGGAAAGCGCTGGTGAGTTCAAGGTTGCTCAGCGCATCGCGCAGCAGACGACCGATGAGGAACTCCAGCGACAGGTAATAGACCCGCTTGGATTGGTCCTGATAGCTCTTGCGGGTAGACGCCATCCAACGGTCGATGATCGAATCCCGCAGTGCCAAAATCGTCGCGCGCAGCCAGTCATGCCGCTTGGCCACAACCGGGTCCTTGCCGATCGCATAGGTCAGCTTGTGGAGAATGCGAGTGCGGATAATATCGGCTTCGGTGTGTGCGTTCATCAAATAGGTCCTGTGCAGTGGTCGTGTAGCCTTCCTTCTTAGACGGTTTTGCTGCAACTGCGAAGGCGGGATTTCGGGATGTGGATTATGCTAGAAAGGCCCCCATCGCCCTTCGGGCACTTCCCCAACGAGTTGGGGAAGGACGTGAGGCGAACACCTCCTTCAGTGATCTTCGGGAGGTATTGCAGCTTGGTCTTCCCCAACTTGTTGGGGAAGTGCCCGAAGGGCGATGGGGGCCTTTCAGAGCTCGTGAAAGGCCTTTGCATCCGCCACACTCGACCATTCTGAAAAGGCGGCAAACGGATCGTCGGCATCGTTCACAGCAATTGAAAGCGGTGTTTCCAACTCCACTTCTTCCAGATTATTCCCCGGCCCCGCGCGGTCCACCACGATAAACCGGCTCTCAGCATCGAACACCATCAAGGGAAAGTGCCAGACATCGCGGTGATAATTGATCCCTTGTCGGCCTGTGGCGGCGAAGGCGCGATAGGTTGGGGCATCACGGGGATCGCCACATACCAGCACCAGCCATGGCCTGTCTTGCAGGGGATAGAACAGTTGCGAGCCCAGGGGATGGCGTTCCATCAGATTGATCATGATGGGCTGCGGGCGCGGATTGGCGGTGAAGAGGCTGACTTTGGCTTGTCCGCCTTCGTTGGCTACATCGATGCTGGCCAGATTATCGAAACGCAGAGCGAAGCCTTGGTTGATGTGAAGCGGCTTATGTCCATCCAGTTCCACCACATCACCGAAGGGCGCGAAGGCGGCATTTGTCAGCGGTTCTGGTTTCAGCATCAGCGGAAGAGTTTCAGCTTCGGGTGGCGGTTCACGTCTTTGTAGAGCAGGTAGCGGAAAGTGCCGGGGCCGCCGGCGTAACAGGCTTGCGGGCAGAAGGCGCGAAGCCACATGAAGTCGCCGGCTTCGACCTCCACCCAGTCATTGTTGAGACGATAGACGGCCTTGCCTTCGAGCACGTAGAGCCCGTGTTCCATCACATGGGTTTCGGCGAAGGGAATGGTTCCGCCGGGCTGGAAGGTGACAATGTTCACGTGCATGTCGTGGCGGATATCAGCAGGATCTGCAAAGCGCGAGGTGGACCAGGTGCCGTTGGTGCCGGGCATGGCTGTGGGAGTAATGGCTGAGTCTGAGGTGACGAAGGCCTCTGGCTTGTCGATGCCTTCAACAGGTTCATAGGCCTTGCGGACCCAGTGGAATTTCGCTGGTTCGCTGCCAGTGTTTTTCAGCGACCATTTTGTGTCTGATGGAATGTAGGCGTAGCCGCCAGTTTTGAGTTCATGCAAAATGCCAGCGATGGTGACGGTTGCGCCGCCACCGACGAAGAATAGCACAGCTTCAGCTTGGGGATCAGGTTCAGGATTGTCGCTGCCGCCACCCGGGGCGACTTCCATGATGTATTGCGAGAACGTCTCGGCAAAGCCCGAGAGGGGACGGGCGATGATCCATGCTCTCGTGTTCTTCCAATGCGGCAACAGGCTGGTGACGATGTCCTGCATCACGCCCTTGGGGATGACGGCGTAACTTTCAGTGAAAATCGCGCGGCCCGTGAGCAGCTGTGTTTGTGGCGGGTGGCCGCCCATTTGCGAATAATATTGTGATGTCATGATTGCTGTCTATCGCATTCTTCCCCTATGGTCGAGAGCATGCCGAGGAGCGAAACTGACATGAAGGATTTTTTGAAACGGGCGATTGCGCAAGGTCGCGGGGCTGAACCTGCTGACCTCGTTCTGAAGAACGGCAGTTTCTATGATCTTGTTTCAGGCCGGGTGATTGCGTCGGATGTTGCGATTTGCGGCGACCGGATTGTCGGGACGTGCGGGAGTTATCAGGGCAAGATCGAAATCGACATTGTGGGCAAAATTGTTGTGCCCGGATTTATCGACACGCATTTGCATGTGGAGTCATCACTGGTGACGCCGCATGAGTTTGACCGCTGTGTCTTGCGTCATGGCGTGACTACTGCGATTTGTGATCCGCATGAGATGGCCAATGTGCTGGGTGTGGAGGCACTGGATTATTTTTTCGCCTGTGCCGAACAAACAATTATGGATTTGCGGGTGCAGTTGTCGAGCTGTGTTCCCGCCACGCAACTGGAGACATCGGGGGCGCGGTTGACGGCAGATGATCTGAAACCGTTTATGGGACATCAGAAAAACATTGGGCTTGCGGAGTTCATGAATTTTCCGGGTGTACTCAATCTCGATCCCGAATGCCTCGACAAACTGGCACTGTTTCAGGGTGGCCACATTGATGGCCACGCGCCTTTGGTGCGGGGCTTGGATTTGAATGGATACTTGTCGGCAGGCATTCGCACGGATCATGAAACGACGACAGCTGAAGAAGCGCTGGAAAAGCTGTCGAAGGGTATGACCATTCTGATCCGTGAGGGTTCAGTGTCGAAAGACTTGCACGCTTTGGTGCCGATCATGACGGAACGGAACTCTCCCTTTATTGCTCTGTGTACGGATGACCGGAACCCGTTGGACATTGCAGAGGAGGGGCATCTCGACTTCATCATCCGTGAGGCCATCCGCTGCGGGGCCGATGTACTGGCGACTTATCGCGCAGCGAGTATTTCAGGCGCAAGAGCATTTCGTCTGCATGATCGCGGATTGGTGGCACCAGGCTGGCGGGCTGATCTTGTGGTGATTGATGCGTTGGAAACGTGTCGCGTTTCGAATGTGCTGAGTGCGGGCCGTATCGTTGATGATGCGCTGTTTGCAACGCGCAAGTCAGTTAATCCCGTCGGCTTGAACAGCGTGAAATCCAAAACTGTTTCCGCCCTTCAATTGCAGGCGCGCGGAACGGGTCAGGATGTTCCGGTCATCGGCGTAAACCCCGGCAAGATCATCACCCAGCATTTGCGGCGTAGTTTGCCAGCGGAAAATGGCGTGGTGACCGCCGACCTCGCCCAGGATTGCATCAAGGTGGCGGTGATCGAACGTCACGGAGTCAACGGCAATATCGGAGTGGGCTTCGTCAATGGTTTTGGGCTGAAACACGGGGCCATCGCTTCAACCGTTGGCCATGACAGTCACAATGTTTGCGTCGTTGGTGTATCGGATGAAGACATGGCGGTTGCCGCAAATCGGATGAAAGATATCGGTGGCGGGTTTGTTGTGGTGCGGGATGGCAAGGTTCTCGCGGAATTGCCGCTGCCGATTGCCGGGCTGATGAGTGACAAGAGTTTCGAAGAAGTGCGTGAAGCGCTGATCCCGCTGCGGGCCGCTGCGAAATCCCTTGGAACCGTTCTTCAGGAACCGTTTTTGCAAGTTGCATTTTTGCCCTTGCCGGTGATCCCGCATTTGAAGATCACCGACATGGGCATGGTTGATGTTGACGCGTTTTGCCTGTTGAACTGATCAGGCAATCGCTGGCTTGCTGCTCCGCATCCACGAAAATGCGAGGGGAATAAATCCAATTGCCAAACCGCCAAGGCCGACAACGAGCGTGATCGTATCAAACGTTGGAATGCTGTAGAAGGCGATGAAGGTCATGAATATTGCTCCCAGCAACGGCCACCAGACATGGGTGAGCGATGCCTTGAAATCGGTGCCAATCATTTTCCGGTAATGCCAGGCTGACGCGTAGCCAGCCAGACCCATATAGAAACAGATCTGGATGCCGATGGCCAAAATCGACGCCTGCCATAT
>CAXTLE010000234.1:0-5018 GCA_964244855.1 uncultured Aestuariivirga sp.
ATCACCACCACATCAGGCTTCACAGTGTCGATGAGCTTGCCAATTACCATCACAATGCGGGCCACCAGCGCCTGCTCTTTCCAAGCCCCATAGGGAAAAGCCGCATTGTCAGCCGCATAAACCAGATGCGCATGCGGCAATTGCTTGGCCACCGCCCGCGCCACCGTAAGTCCACCCATGCCAGAGTCGAACAGCAGAATGCGCGGTTTCTCAGCCATCGGATTTTTCTCCACGCCCGCGCAAATGTTTCCGCGTCAGCGATGATATCATGCCACGCAAGGTTCGCACTTCCTGTTCGGACAAGGTGGCACGCGCAAACAGGTTGCGCAAATTCCGCATCATGCTGGGTTTCAGCTTGTCGGTTTTGAAGAAGCCTGAGGTATCGAGTTCGTCTTCCAGGTGACCATAGAAACCATAAAGTTCTTCCTTGGTGGCCAGCCGCGTATCGGTCATTTGCAAGCCGGGGCCGGTGAGGGCCGCATGTTCCTGCGTCGCCTGCCCCAGACTTGTGGCCTCGTGCCGGAACCATTCATAGCCCATCAACAATACGGCTTGCGCAATATTGAGCGACGCATAGGCGGGATTTACAGGAGCTGTCACAATGACATCCGCCAATGACACTTCATCATTGTTAAGCCCCCAGCGTTCGCGTCCAAACAACAGCGCCACCTTTTCGCCCCGCGCCACCCGCGCCCGCATATCAACTCCCGCCTGCTCCGGCGTAATCACGTGAGACGTCATATCCCTTGGCCGCGCTGTGGTGGCGTAGACATAATGTCGATCTTGAAGAGCATCCGGCAACGTGTTGAAAACAGTCAGCTTATCAACCGTCTCCATCGCCCCCGAAGCCGCATTGGCCGCCCGCTCCCGGTCCCACCCTTCACGCGGGTCCACAAGCCTTAAATCAAACAAACCAAAATTAGCCATAGCCCGCGCCGCCATGCCAATGTTCTCCCCCAACTGAGGGTTCACCAGAACCACAACAGGAGAAGGACCAAAATCAATCTTGCGGGAGGAGTCAGTGCCAGCCATGGGGTGTGGAATAGCTGCATTTGCCTGATATGGAAAGTGATCTGGAAATGGTGTAGAGCGTTGACATGGAACAGTCTCTGCGCAAGCGCATTACATCCGATCCGGAAATTCTGGGCGGAAAGCCTCTCATTCGGGGAATGCGAATTCGTGTGTCCGACGTCTTGGGCTATCTGGCTGCGGGCGAAACACGCGAAACTTTGCTGAGGGAGTTTCCAGACTTGGAAAATGAAGACATTACCGCCGCGCTCGAATACGCGCAGGAAGCCAGCGACCATCGCATGATCGCGGCAGAGTAACATTGCTATTTCTTGTCGACAGTATGTTTCCACTTTCACTTGTCAGGTTTTTCAAAAGCCGAGGCCATGAAGCAATTCACGCTAGAAACTTGGGGCTTAAAGGGGCAGCAGACAGGACAATCTGGAAAGAAGCGGAAGCAACGAGTGCAGTCGTCGTTTCAATGGACTCGGACTTCCCACCTCTTGCCAGAGTGGGTCTGCGGGCAAAATTGCTGCATTACAAAGGCGGCAATACAACATCGGCCAAATTGATCGCAAAGTTCGATCGCCACCTGCCAACAATAATCAAATCGTTCAGCGAAGGCGAACGCATCGTCGACATCTGGTAGCGACCGCCGCCATGCCAATGTTTTCTCCACGCGTCGGGCTCACAAGAGCCGCGACAGGAGAGGGAACGAGCGGGGAATAGTCAATTTGGAAGCAATTTGAGTCATAACAATTGTCAACCCGCTCAATGGCAAATCAATAACTTACTGGAACAGACGGGCCTGTGGACAACTTTTTCTCTTTACGATTGAACGAGGAAATAAGGCATTTTGGCATTCTGCAATTGACGCTGTCCGCACGGAACTATTCTGCACCTCAATACAATTAGGTGATTCGATGATAGCTGTGCAGTACTTTCTCCATTCATTAAATTCTGCTATGCAGGGCCATGGACCAGTCCTCACTCAACCGCATAACAATGATCCCCGGCCTCTGCGGCGGTCGGCCGACAATTCGTGGCTTGCGGATTCGTGTGATCGATATTCTGGACCTTCTGGCGTCTGGAGCGGACAGGGCAGAAATTCTGGAGGACTATCCTTATCTGGAGGACGCGGACATAACGGCTGCGCTGGAATACAGCTCGGCCCAAATGTCACATCGCGTACTCGCAGCGGAGTGACTGCGTTCTCATTTATCGTTGATGAGAATTTGCCTCCGCATCTCGCTTATTGGCTAGAGGACAAAGGTCAAACTGCAACCCATGTGGACTATGAGGCTTTGGGCAATGGCCCGGACTCCAATATCTGGAAATGGGCGGCTGAACGCGATGTAATTGTGATTTCCAAAGATGAGGACTTTCACAATCGGGTTGTCGTAGGCAGACCACCAAGGCTCATTTGGGTCAGATGGGGCAATGTTCGTAAAAAATCTTTGATCGAAAAAATGGAACTGCTTTGGCCCGACATAGTAGCGGCCTTCTTGGAGGGCGAGTGGGAATTGGAATTGACCAACAACTAATCCACCTTCTCCAGCTTCCGTGCATCGCGCAATTTCGGAAACAGCGCACTCCAGATCACTGCCACCGCAATCGTGCCCACGCCGCCGATCACCGCAGCAGGCACCGCCCCAACTGCTGCCGCTGCAAAACCTGCCCGCGCTTCGCCCAACTGGTTTGATGCACCGATGAACACATTGTTCACAGCATTGACGCGCCCGCGCACATGGTCTGGAATCCACAACTGCATCAGCACTTCCCGGATATAAACGCTGATCATGTCGAAGGCACCATAGAGTGCCAGCATGATGATCGAGATCCAGGCGATTTTGGAATAGCCAAACACTACAACGGTCATCCCCGTAAGCGCCACGGAAATGAACAGGATCCACCCTGCCCTGTCCTTGATGCCCCAGACCGACAACCACAGCGCCACGATCACCGCCCCAACGCCGGGTGCGGCCCGCAGCAGACCAAGGCCAACGGAATCAAGGTGCAAAATATCGCTGGCATAAATCGGCAGCAGCGCCACCGCACCCCCCAGAAACACCGCGAACATGTCGAGCGAAATGGCACCCAGCACAATAGGTTCACTCCAGATGAACTTGAAGCCTGCAAGGATTGTCGAAAGCCCTGCTTCACTTTGAACAACGTCTGCTTGCCGAACCTTGCCAATCAGAAGCACCAGAAGCGTCGCTAACAGCTGTCCTGCCAGCGCCACGCCGTAAGCGACCTCCGCCCCAAAGCCATAAAGCAAGCCGCCGATCACCGGCCCCGTGATGGAGGCCGCCTGCCACGTGATGGAATTGAGCGAAATGCCATGCGGTAACTGCTCAGCCGAAAGCATGTTCGGCACCAATGACGACGCAGCGGGGTTACCAAAAGCCGAAGCCACCCCGATCATGACAAGGCAAACAAACACCGGCCACACCACAGACTGGTCACCCAGCGAAAACACCAAAAGTCCCAAAGCCGCCAGCGCTTCCAGCGCCATGCAAGACGCAAGAATCAACTTCCGGTCATAATGGTCCGCCACATGGCCGGCGGGAATGACCAGCAACAATACCGGCAAAAAAACCGCCAGGCCTACATATCCCAGATAGACCGCATTGTGCGTGATCGACCAGACCTGCCACGTCAGGGCCGTAACCATGATCTGCATGCCAAAATGATGCCCGACGCGACTGGCAAAAAATCGCAGATAGGCAGCGGAGTGAAAGGCATTGGCGGAAGCGGGAACAGTCGCAGTCATGCCGCGTGGTGCCATGCCGCAGCGCTGATGTCAAAGCGGCAGCTATGCAATTGCAGCTTGCCACCTGCCCTGCTAGAAGCCGCGCAACTTTCGAACCCACACAGAGGCATTTCATGGACAAGATCAAAGTAGCAAATCCCGTTGTTGAACTCGACGGCGATGAAATGACCCGTATCATCTGGGACCTGATCAAAAAGGAATTGATCCTGCCCTATCTCGATATTGATCTGCACTATTATGATCTCTCCGTCGAAAACCGCGACGCCACGTCGGATCAGGTGACCATCGATTCCGCCTACGCCATCAAGAAACACGGCGTCGGCGTCAAATGCGCCACCATCACGCCGGACGAAGCCCGCGTGAAGGAATTCAACCTGAAGCAAATGTGGAAGTCGCCCAACGGCACCATCCGCAATATTCTGGGCGGCGTAATCTTCCGCGAACCCATCATCTGCCAAAACGTGCCGCGTCTGGTGCCCGGCTGGACCAAGCCCATCATCATCGGTCGCCATGCCTACGGTGACCAGTACCGCGCCACAGATTTCACCTTCCCCGGCAAGGGCACGCTCACGATGAAATTCGTCGGCGACGACGGCACCGTCATCGAAAAAGAAGTCTTCAAAGCCCCGGACGCTGGCGTGGCCATGGCCATGTATAACCTCGACGACTCGATCAAGGAATTCGCCCGCGCTTCGTTGACCTACGGCTTGCAGCGCAAACTGCCGGTGTATTTCTCCTCCAAGAACACCATTCTGAAAGCCTATGACGGCCGCTTCAAGGATATCTTCCAGGCCATCTTCGATGCTGAATTCAAAGCCGACTACGACAAGAACCACATTACCTATGAACACCGCCTGATCGACGACATGGTCGCCTCCGCCATGAAATGGACGGGCGGCTACATCTGGGCCTGCAAAAACTATGACGGCGACGTGCAGTCCGACCTGGTCGCACAAGGCTACGGCTCACTGGGCCTCATGACCTCCGTGCTGATTACGCCAGACGGCAAAACCGTCGAAGCTGAAGCCGCACACGGCACCGTGACACGCCATTACCGTTTGCACCAACAAGGCAAAGCTACGTCGACCAACTCCACCGCATCAATCTACGCATGGTCCGGCGGCCTCAAGCACCGTGCCAAACTCGACGACAATGCGAAGTTATTGAAGTTTGCTGAGACGCTCGAAAAGGTCACAGTCGCCACCATTGAAGAAGGCAAGATGACCAAGGACCTCGC
>CAXTLE010000235.1:0-3364 GCA_964244855.1 uncultured Aestuariivirga sp.
TGCCGGGCGAAGATCCTGCTGCTTACAAGGCGAAGTTTCCTTCTCTGATCGAAGGTGGCACGCGCATGTGCCTTGATGCCGGGGCAAAGGTTCTGAAATTGCCTTATCCCGGAACAGCGGAATCCTGTGCAGCCATTACCAAAATGTGCGGGCCTGTTCCCTGGTCCGTTTTATCTGCTGGCGTGGATCACGAAACCTTCATCGGCCAAGTTGAAATCGCGATGACCAATGGCGCATCTGGTGTTATCGCGGGACGTGCGCTCTGGAAGGATTGTGTGTCACTGGATCGCGCGGAACAGAAGTCACTGTTGACCAACAAGGCCGTGCCGAGGTTGAAACAAATCCAGGCCATTCTCGAACGGTTTCCGCGCAGCTTGCAACTTGGCGGCACCTTCTGACGATGGTGGAGCATACCGCAATTGGTTTTGACGTAGGCGGAACAAACATCCGCGCGGCGCGCGTTTCGGCAAGTGGAAAGGTCATCGATTGGAAGACGCAATCCACCCAAACCGAGCCCGAACTGTTTGTTGCCCAGATCGCCGATCTTGTTCATCAGCTGAATGACAATTCCGTCAAGGCAATTGGAATTGGCTTGCCGGGCCGGATTGACTCAGAGCGTCAGCACATCCTCTCAGGCGGCTATGTTGACCTCACAGATTTTCCGCTTGTCAAAAAACTGCAAGATTTTTTTGATGGCCCAGTCCTTATCGACAATGACGGCAACATGGCTCTGATTGGTGAACAGGCCGTGGGCCGTGGCCAAGGTGTCGAAAACGTTTTGATGTTCACGATTGGCACCGGAATTGGTGGTGCCGTTATCAACAGAGGAAAAATCTTTCGTGGTCGCGCGACAGCTGGGCAATTCGGCCATTTGACTGTTGATGTGAATGGTGAACAATGTCTTTGTGGACGAAGAGGTTGTGTGGAAACCCTGAGTTCTGGCACAGCTCTTAAGGCCCACATTTTGGCAGCGGGCCTGACGTATGAAACAACGGTGGAAGATTTGCTGGCCAGTGCAGCTCAAGGCGACAAGTTTGCAAACCGTGTTCTTGAATGTTGGGTTCTGCCGTTGCGTGCCGCCATCGATAGTGCAGTTGCGGCCTTTGATTCTGAATTGGTCTTGTTGGGCGGTGGCCTGGGTGTTTCAGCTCATCTCGCGCTACAGAGATTTCCGGCAAAGTCTGCCTGGTATCAGTGCCGCATTGAACCCGCACAATTGGGCGACCGTGCGGGCGTCATTGGTGCCGGGTTGAGCGCCCTGTCTTCGTTGAAGCTGTCATTGTTGAAGCGATGAAACGGGCTGTCTTCGTCAACGGCATTCCCGCTTCTGGCAAAAGCACAGTGGCGCGTGTAATTTCAGATGAAATGTCTTGGCCACTTTTGACGCTTGATACGATTAAGGAAACTTTCTTTGCACATCTCGGAACTGGGGACCGCGACTACAATCGCCTGCTGGGCAGGGCCAGCTATCAAGCCATTTTTGCGATTATCAAAGACTTTCCACCTGATGCCACTGTGGTGATTGATGCATGGTTCGGCTTCCAACCCGCTGAAATCTTGCAGGGCCATATCGCTACCTCCGGCATAAATCATGCCGTTGAAATTTGGTGCCATGCGCCGGGCCATGTTTTGGGTGAGCGCTATCGCGCGAGGTTGAGTAAACGATCAACAGGGCACTTGGGCGAATCCTATATCCCCGAACTTATTGCCCTGGCTTCAACTGCAAAACCGCTGGGAACTTTTCCGCGATTGGAACTGGACACGACACAAGCCCTGGACAAGGTTTCCCTCACAGCCTGGCTCAGCAAAAACCTGGCATAACATTCAATAGTTTACGCACGTAAATTATTACATATACATTGTAAAGTTAGAGGTGCATTGCTATGGCAGCCAGATATTTCGGGGTGCTTGCAGTGAAAACCAAAAAAATCGGCAATATGGAAGAGTTCGCGCTCGCTGTGGGCCTGTCGCGTCCAACGGTTTCCAAATTTTTCCATGACCCTGCTTCGGTGCGTGCCAAGACCAGAAGCAAGATCGAGGTTGCTCTCAAGCAAACCGGATTTCGGCCGAATATCTTTGCAGTCAATCTCAACCGCCGCCGTTCCAAGATCATTGGGTTGATTGTGCCTGATCCAACCGATCCGTTTTATATGACTTTGGCGCGTCGCATTGAAACAGAAGCCACGGAAGCCGGCTATCTGGCATTGGTTCTAAGCTCCAATGGCAGCCCTGACATTGAAGCCCGCGCCATTGAAACAATCAAATCACTCAATGTGGCAGGTGCGATTATTTCTCCGCTTGGCGAGAAATCACAACATGCCAAGTTGAAGTCACTCGGGCGCGAAATTCCGCTTGTCTACATCGATGCACCATTGGATGATGAAGGGCCTTTTGTTGGCACCAACAACAAGCAAAGCGTGGCATTGATTACGGAATATCTTTGCCGCTCAGGTGACCTGCCGACCTATTTCGACACACCGATTGTGAACAGCAATGCCCATGAGCGCCGCAAGGCCTATGTCACAACAATGGAGCGTCTCAATTTCGAGCCGCGCTTCGCCAACATTCCTGTCTATGACAAATGGAATTTCGAACAGGTGTCCTTCGACGAAGCATCCCGCATCTTGCGCGAAGGCAGCTTTCCAACGAAGACTTTGCTATGCTCGAATGACCGCGTGGCTTTTGGCGTTCTGGCCGCCATGTATCAGGCGGGCCTGAAAGTTGGCTATGCACCGGAGTGTGACTATCGCGTTGCAGGCCACGACAATCAGCGTCTCAGCGCCTTTACCTGTCCGCCTCTGACAACGGTTTCCCAAGACACAGACGAGATGGGCCGGATTGCACTTGAGCTGCTGTTTTCAAGAATTGATCACGACCAAACCGAAAGCGGCAGCAATCCAGCTGCCGAACGCATTCTGCTGAATGCTGAATTGGTGTTGCGCAAGTCGGCCTAAGCCTACTTGCCCACCATCATCCGAACAATCTCATCACCAGTCACTTCACTGGGCTTGCATTCGCCAGCATTTTCACCGCGCCGAAACACCACAATGCGATCCGCGACTTCAAAAATGTCGCGCAAATTATGTGAGATGAAAATGATGCCCTTGCCTTCGGCTTTCAGAGACTGAATGAGTGAAATCACTTTGCGTTGTTCAGGAACACCAAGGGCCGCAGTCGGTTCATCCATGATCACAAGCCGGGCATTCCAATACATGGCGCGACCGATGGCAACGGCCTGACGCTGCCCGCCAGAGAAAGCAACAACAGGAGCCTCAAGACGTTCGACATGAAAATCCAGGCGGCGCATGGTTTCTTTCGCAGCGTCGGCCATCTTTTGACGATCGATGACGGGGAGAAATCCAAA
>CAXTLE010000235.1:3464-4999 GCA_964244855.1 uncultured Aestuariivirga sp.
GGATAAACATCCAGCGAAACCTTGTTCAATGCTTGAACGCCACCGAAATGCTTCGACACATTTTTGACTGACAATATGGGAGCGGGACTACTCAACTTGGCGCCCTCCCATAAAGCGGCGTTGGGCCTGATCAACCAAGACCGAGATGATGATCACAAGACCGACAGCGATGAATTGCCAGAAGGGTTCGACATCAACAAACACCAGACCATAGTCGATCACCGCAATCACCAAAGCGCCAGCAACCGTTCCCCAGATCGTGCCGGAGCCGCCAAAGAGGCTCGCCCCGCCAATAACCACAGCGGCGATAGACAGTAAAAGCAAGGGCTCACCAGCTTGTGGCGCACCTGCAGAAAAGCGCCCTGTGTAGAGAACGCCTGCAACACCGGCCATGATGGAGGACAGCACATAAATCTTGGTGGTGAGGCGCTTGATGTTGATGCCTGCCCGGCTTGCTGCAGCCTTGCTGGCTCCCATGGCATAGGTGTGTTGCCCGAAGCGGGTTTGAGACAGGAGATAATGCAGTATGACGCAACAAATCGCCGCCAGAATAACGATTACTGGCACGCCAACAATGCGGTCGTTGCCAACAGCGCTGTACCAAGGATTGCTCACTGCAATCGTCATGCCACCAGCAAACAGATAGGCAGCGCCACGTGCCACGCCATACATGCCAAGCGTTCCAATAAAGGGTGGAACCTTAAGCAACGCTATCAGCCAGCCATTTACGAAGCCCGGTACAAGGGCCGAAACAACACCGCAGGTGACGCCAAATAACATCGCCGGAAAGGGGGGTAGGCCTAAATGGGCGGCACCATAATTGGCGAGATGTGCGGCGATGACTGATGCAAGACCCATCACAAAACCAAGCGACAAATCAATGCCTGCGGAAATGATCACGAATGTTTGGCCCAGTGCCAGCACAAGTGGTGCCGTTGCAGCAACCGCGATTGCAGTGATGTTATAGGGGTTCAAGACAAAGGTCGCGCCATAGGCGACACGGGCCCAGATTTCAAAAAAGCAAATGAGAAAAATCAGGAAAACCCAGGCACGCATCTCAGCAATGCGCATGAGGATCGATTTACCCTTGGCCGGGCTTGCCGAAGATGCCGTCATCAATTGCAATCCAATCAGAGAAACAAGTGAGCCGCCGATCTATCACAATCGGCGGCCCTGTTCATGTCAACACAATCTATTCGCTCTTGTAGAGATAGCGATTGACGTTTGGATCATCGATGTTGGCAGCGGTCATGATCGAGAAGCCTGTGCCGATGGCTGTTGGCACTGGGTTTCCAGTCACAAAGGCATGGGCGGCAACGACACCCATGTAACCGATTTCGGCGGGATGCTGTGCGATGGTGAGCTCAAACGTGCCGTCTTTCAACTGCGCAACAATTGACTCCGGCGCATCAAATCCAGCCATTTTCACCTTGCCAGCAACACCGGCCTGCTTGGCACCATTGGCGGCACCAGCAGCCGAGAACAGGTTGGCACCGAACACGCCAGCGAGATCAGGTGTTCGGCCCAGCACGGCT
>CAXTLE010000236.1:0-4991 GCA_964244855.1 uncultured Aestuariivirga sp.
TCGGTGAGGTTGCGGACGTAGGTGACGTGCTCGGCACCATAGAGATGGCGCAGCAAGCGATACAACACGTCGAACACGATGACAGGCCGCGCATTGCCGATGTGGGCGTAGTCATAAACCGTGGGGCCGCAGACGTACATGCGCACGTTATTCGGGTCCAAGGGTTTGAAGTCTTCCTTGGTGCGGGTCAGCGTATTGTAGAGGCGCAGTGTCATGGTTCTTGGGCTTTGAGTGAAAGCGGCTCAAAGGTCAAGATGGCCCCTTTCAGTCAGGCCTTCACCGTCTTCGCGTCCTGGTCGAAAAGTACTTTACGCTCGTCCTCGGTCATCGGCTTTCGTTCACCGGCTTGGGCATAGGCGCGGACCACGGCAGGACGGGCGGCGATTGCGGCTTGCCAGCGCTTCAGATGTGGGAAATCGTCGATGTTGAGGTTGTGGTTCGTCCAATTCAGCGTCCAAGGGTAACTCGCCATATCGGCAATCGAATACTCACCTGCCATGAATTCGCGGTCGGCCAATTGCTTGTTCAGAACACCAAACAAACGGCCTGTCTCATTGGAATAGCGCTGCATGGCATAGGGCAGATTTTCCTTGGCGTAGACGTTGAAGTGGTTGCTTTGCCCGGCCATGGGGCCGAGGCCGCCCATTTGCCAGAACAGCCATTGCATGGTTTCGGTTTTGACCCGGATGTCGGTGGAGAGGAATTTTCCGGTTTTCTCGGCGAGGTATTGCAGGATGGCACCTGACTCGAACACGCTAATTGGCGCTCCGCCGTCTTTCGGCTGATGATCGACAATGGCCGGCATACGGTTATTTGGCGCGATTTTCAGAAAATCCGGCTTGAACTGGTCGCCCTTGCCGATGTCCACCCTGTGAATAGTGTAAGGCAAACCTGCTTCTTCGAGGAAAATCGTGATCTTGTGGCCGTTGGGGGTGGGCCAGTAATGCAGATCGATCATAACGACTTCCTTCTGTAGGGTTTGAGATTACAGATATTGGGTTTCAGCGCCGCAAGGTCAAGTGTTCAGAGTGACTTGATTTTCGCCATGACTTCCAAAGTTTCAACGACAGCTGCTGCGGCTTCGATGCCTTTATTATTGCTGTCAGCGCGGCTGCGGGCTTTCGCCTGTTCGTCGGTATAGGTGGTGAGGACGCCGAAGGCGATGGGTACATCGGTATTCAGCATGGCTTGCAGCAGTCCCAAGGTGGCGCCGAGGCTGACGAATTCGAAATGTGCGGTTTCATGTTTGGTGACACAGCCCAGGCAGACAACGCCATCAAACTTGCCGGATTTGGCAAGCGTCTGCGCGATCAATGGCAGTTCGAAGGCTCCGGGAGCCGTGAACTGATGTGCATCTTCAACGGGGATGCCCTGCTCTTTCAGATATTTCAGAGCGCCCTGCTTCAGGCCACCTGTGACCTCTTCATTGAAACGGCTGGTGACCACGGCCATGCGCCAGGATTTGGTTGCGATCTTTGTCATAGTCAGTTTCTCACTTTGGTGTCTTGAAAATGGCCCATGCGGTCGCGCTTGGTGGCGAGATAGGCGGCGTTGAAGGGATTGGCTTCGACGACGAGCGGGATTTGTTCGACGACGTCGAGGCCCAGTTCGGTCAAGGCCTTGGTCTTATCCGGATTGTTCGACAAGAGACGCAATGATGTGACGCCGAGGGATTTCAACATGTGGGCGGCGGCGGTGTAGTCGCGATGGTCCGGGGCAAAGCCCAAGGCTGTGTTGGCCTCGATGGTGTCGTGGCCTTTGTCTTGCAGGGCATAGGCCATGATCTTGTTGGCGAGGCCAATGCCGCGACCTTCGTGATTGCGCAGATAGATGACCACGCCACCTTCGCTCTCGGACACCAGTCGCATACTCTCTTGTAATTGCGCGCCACAGTCGCAGCGGAGTGAGCCCAGCGCTTCACCTGTGAGGCATTCGGAGTGGACGCGCACCAGCGGAATTGTGGGCAGTGGATGTTTGACGAGGGCCAGATGATCGGTGCCATCCAGCAGATTGCGGAAGGCGTGAATGCGCAAGGGTTCGTCGGTGAAGGCCGAGGGCAAATCGGATTGGGCGATTTCCTTGACGTGATTTTCCATGCGCTTCCGGTGCTGCACAATGGCTTCGATGCTGAGCACGGGGAGGCCATGCTGTTTTGCGAAAACATCGAGGTCTGGCCGACGGGCCATTTCGCCATCGTCCTTCATGATTTCACAAATCACCGCAGCAGGGCGAAGACCTGCAAGTCGCATCAGGTCGATGGAGCCTTCGGTGTGGCCGGTGCGGCCCAACACGCCTGCATCATGGGCGCGCAAGGGGAAGATATGGCCGGGACTGACGATGTCGTCTGGTTTTGCGTTTGCGTTGATGGCCGTTGCAATTGTGTGGGCGCGGTCGAATGCAGATATGCCTGTGGTGATGCCGTCACGGGCTTCAATCGATATGGTGAAAGCTGTGGAGCGGCGGGCCTTGTTGTTGGCGACCATGGGCGGAAGGTTGAACTTGTCCATCATGTCACCCGCCATGGGCATGCAGATCAGGCCACGGCCATAGCGGGCCATGAAGTTCACGGCTTCCGGCGTTGCGAATTCGGCCGCCATCACAAGGTCGCCCTCGTTTTCGCGGTCCTCGTCGTCGACAAGGATAATCATGCCACCTTGTTTGAGATGGCTCAGAGCTTGTTGTAAGGCAGACATAGTCGCTCCACATATTTTGCCATCACATCGACTTCGACGTTCAGGTGATCGCCGGTTTTTGCGGCATGCAAGTTGGTGTGTTCCCAGGTGTGGGGAATGATGGTGAGGCCGATGGTGAGGTGGCCATCGGCGTGATCTCTAATGGTGTTGATGGTGAGGCTGATGCCGTTCAGGGTGATCGAGCCTTTTTCGACGCAATAGCGCGAGAGGGATGTTGGCAAATCAACTGTGAGTTTCCATGCGCCGGATTCTGCTGTGACGGAAGTGAGCTTGCCTTTACCATCGACGTGGCCTTGCACCATGTGGCCTGAAAGGCGGGTGTTGAGGCTTACAGCGCGTTCGAGGTTTACCTTGCTGCCGACGGCAATGTTATCAAGATTGGTGCGGTCCAGGGTTTCAGCGCTGGCGAAGAAATCGGCGTCGCTTCCGGCGAGGCTGGCGACTGTGAGGCACACGCCGTTGATGGCCACACTTTCACCGAGGACGAGATCGTCATAGCCAGTGGCGATGCGGCAGCTCAAGGCGCCGTCATGTTTTGCAGCGGTTTTTATTTGGCCTAGTCGATCAATGATGCCGGAGAACATCCGTGCCTCCGTTTGTGGTGATGGTGATTTTGTCTTCGGCGTCGGTTTGCGTGATGGTAATGTGCTCATCCCAGAATGGCGATTGCAGCACGTGGTCCGTCAATTGTGCCCCTGCTTCCACAAGCACTTCCATGCCGCCTGCTGTTGCAATGTCACGCAAGGCAGTTTCGAGATCAACTGCAACAGTTACGTCAAAGCCACGCGCCTGCGCTGCCTCATAATAGGCAGTTGGTACGCGCTTGCGGCGGTCGAAGAGGACGAGTTGGCGGCGCTTGTTGGCGTGATCTGGCAAGTGGCGCACGGTGAATTGCGGGTCGTCGGCCAGCACTGTGCCGGAGCCGGTGAAGATGGCATCGGCGCGGCGGCGCAGGGCGTGGGCCACGAGTAGTGAGCCTTGCGATGTGAAAGTCTTTTGCCCTGCGGGCGGGATCATGTTGCCGTCGCGGTTTATGGCTTGCTTCACCGTGACCCAAGGCAGGCCTTTTGTGACGCGCTTTTTGAAGGGGGCGATGAGGCGTTCAACTTGGGTGGTGTCGCCTTTTAGAAAATCAACGAGCAGGCCTGCACGGCGCAGATGTTCAGCGCCACCGCCTGCGACTTTTGGATTGGGATCGGCAACGCCGATCACCACATGTTCGGCTGGAGTTGCCAGAATGGCTTCGGTGCAAGGCGGCGTGCGGCCTTGGTGGTTGCAGGGTTCGAGGGTGACGACGACGGTGTGGATGAGATCAGCTTTTCCAGCTTCGCGGGCCTGCTGGATGGCCAGGGCCTCGGCGTGGAGTTGCCCTGCCCCGTGATGACCTGCTGCCGCGATGATGTTTCCAGCCCGGTCCAGCAATGCACAACCGACGGGCGGGTTGGGTGATGTTGCACCTTCCCACGGACGCGCTGCGGCCAATGCTGCTTGCATGGCTTTTGCCAATTGCGCGTCTGTGAACACTCTGGTCGGTGCTGGTTTCAAACTTGGCCCTGTCGATTCAAAATTCTCGAACGTCGACACAGGGCCACAAACGATAAAGTTCCGCGCCCAGAAACTGGTCGCAGCTTTTCCGTCAGTGTGTTCTCTTTCATCCGGACTATACCGTCGGCCCCGGAATTACACCGGATCTGCTGACACCCATCCGAAGACGGGCCGCTCGCGGGCTTTTGGCTTGTCACCAATTTACCGCCGGTGGGGAGTTACACCCCGCCCTGAGAACGTTCAACAGCCTAGATAGGCCCACGGCCCCCACGATGCAAGCCCGGCCTCCGGGCATCGCAAACCCGGTCCACGACATATTGTTGCGCATTTCTATCAAAGGAATAAAGCGCTTGACACCGCGCGGTCGTTTCGCTATACCTTGCTATATTCCAGACATGTAACCAGAAGACCCAACCCCAACAAGTTTCGGGCAAGTGCAGCTATGCGCGGCATCCCACAGAGACGACGTGGGGCGAGGAGTTTTATAGCTGAAGTGTCGTGGAAATTGCAAACAACTCATTGAAAAGAGGAGATGAAAACTGATTTTTTGGGAAGCGTCCACATTTCCAAAATTCCAGTTCGTGAAATGTAAAAATACCGCTTGCACCGGACCTTGGGTCATATCTCATAGAGTTGATCCTCGGAGGCCAAGATGCAGCAAGATTCGATGAAAGAGCAAAGCCTGTCCGCCGCCGAATGCGCGAGGCTGACGGGCCTTACCATTCGCGCCTTGCGCCTCTATGAAACCGCACG
>CAXTLE010000237.1:0-4980 GCA_964244855.1 uncultured Aestuariivirga sp.
CTAGCCCCCCCCACAAGGGGGAGGGAACAGAAATTACGACTCGCGATTTCCCACTCGAGCCAAACCCACCCACGCCCCGCGCTGTCTCATCGAGCGTCTCCACTTCTACAAATTCCGCAACTGTCATGGGTGCCACCACCATCTGCGCAATGCGGTCGCCCCGCGCGATAACAAAATCCTCCGTACCCAGATTAATCAGCGGCACCTTGATCTCACCGCGATAGTCAGCGTCAATCGTGCCGGGAGAATTCAGTACCGTCACACCATGTTTCACCGCAAGACCAGAGCGTGGCCGGACCTGGGCTTCGAAATTTTCTGCAAGGGCAATAGCCAAACCAGTGGCCACGAGTGCACGAGAACCGGGCTTGAGTGTCAGAGAGTCAGCTGAGCGCAAGTCCATGCCCGCAGAACCGGACGTGGCGTAGGACGGCAAGGGCAGATCAACGCCGTGAGGCAAGCGAAGTATTTGGAGTTTCATAGGCTGTTCCAACGCCGGGGCAAGAATCCCTCATCCACCCTGTCGGGCACCTTCTCCCGCGAAAAGGCGCGGGAGACGGACCACGTCATTTGCCTTCTCCCGTTTCTTCCAACGGGAGAAGGTGCCCGAAGGGCGGATGAGGGAGTGTTCACAATATGCCTGCCAACTTGTTCATCAACTTCGCAGCAACATCCGCCTTTGACATGGCGGGCCAACTCTCAACTCCAGAAGACGAAACAAGATGCACTGCATTCACGTCCCCACCAAACACCCCGCCCTCTGGCGAAACATCATTGGCCACAATCAGGTCACAGCCCTTTTTCGCCAGCTTGGCCTTGGCATGATAAAGAATTTTTTCAGTCTCTGCCGCAAATCCGACCACCAGCTTGGGACGACCGATCCCCATCGATGCAACAGTTTTCAAAATATCCGGGTTCTCGGCAAACGACAGTGATGGCAGTGAGCCATCATCTCTCTTCTTGATTTTTTCGCTGGCAGCCTCGGCCACTTTCCAATCGGCCACGGCGGCGGTGAAAATGGCAATGTCAGCTGGTAAAGCGCTCTCCACTGCCTTCAACATGTCCTCAGCGCTTGTGACAGGCATGACGCCCGCTCCCGGCGGCAGTGGCAAATCCACTGGCCCGCTGACCAAGGTCACTTGTGCGCCAAGTTTCAGAGCAGCTTCCGCAATCGCATAGCCCTGCTTGCCTGAGGAGTGATTGGAAATATAGCGCACAGGATCAATCGCCTCGCGCGTCGGCCCGGCTGTAATCAACACATGCTTTCCCGCCAGCGGTTTTGGCTGCGGCGACAGCGCAGCTTCAATCACCGCAACAATTTCCACAGGTTCCGCCATCCGCCCCGGACCACATTCACCACACGCCATATCGCCCTCATTGGGGCCAACAAACAGGATGCCATCATTCGTCAGTACACGGATATTCCGTTGTGTCGCTGGATGTTGCCACATCCGCACATTCATGGCGGGGGCAATGAGCACGCGTTTATCTGTGGCCAGCAGCGTAGTCGAAGCAAGATCAGTCGCCAACCCCGCAGCCATCTTCGCCATCAAATCCGCAGTCGCTGGTGCCACCACCACCAAATCCGCCGAACGCGACAATTCAATATGCCCCATCTCGGTTTCATCGGTGAGCGAGAACAAATCAGAATAAACCTTCTCGCCAGACAAGGCCGCGACAGACAGTGGCGTCACAAACTCCGCTGCCGCCTTTGTCATGATGCAGCGAACGCCAATGCCACGCTTCTTCAGCTCACGGATCAGTTCCAGTGATTTATAGGCTGCAATGCCACCGCCGATAATCAGCAACACGGACTTGGTCATAACAATTGCCCCACCATCAAAGCCAGTACGATGGATGAAAACACCAGAGCCGCCAAGGCCCAAGGCTTCATGGCACCCACAGTATCAGCTTTCGGCTGAACCCCCGCTTCCTGCTGCGCTGCCAATGTCTGCATAGCCTTGTGGCCTTCATCCAGCAATGTCGGCAACTGCAAGGCCAGGCGCGCCAAGGCTTTCACACTTTCGCCCGCCTCTTCCAATTTACCAAGTGGCCCCAACGTGCGCTCAATCCACGCCCGAACCACGGGCTCTGCCGTTTTCCACATATTGAGATTGGGGTTCAAGGTTCGTGCCACACCTTCAACCACCACCATGGTTTTTTGTAAGAGCAGCAATTGCGGTTGCGTGCGCATTTCAAATTGCTCCGTCACTTCGAACAATTGCGTCAACAATCGCGCCATCGAAATCTGGTCCGCCTGCAAACCCAGAATAGGTTCACCAATGGCACGGAGCGCCTGCGCAAAATTATTCACATCCTGCGTCTGCGGCACATAGCCTGCATCAAAATGCACCTGCGCCACGCGCATGTAATCCCTGGTGATAAAGCCATAGAGAATTTCGGCGAGGAACAAGCGTTCCTTCATGCCAAGCCTGCCCATGATGCCAAGATCAAGCGCCACCAGATTGCCTTGCGCATCCACCATCAGATTGCCCTGGTGCATATCCGCATGGAAAAAACCATCGCGAATGGCATGGCGCAGAAAACTTTGAATAACGGTATCGCCAAGCCCAATCAGATCAAGCCCGCGCGCTTTCAGCGTGGCCACATCAGCCATTGGTGTCGCATCCATCCACTCGGTGGTGAGTACACGTTTCGAGGTTGTCACCCAATCCACCTTCGGCAAGCGAAAGCCCGGATCATCCTTGGTGTTCTCCGCCATCTCGCCAAGCGCAGATGCCTCCATGCGAAGGTCCAGTTCCAGCTTCATCGATTGTTCGAGCATGGCCACAGCTGCTACGGGTCGCAAACGCCGACCCTCCGGCGACACCCGTTCCATCATCCGCGCGGCAAAACCAAAACTGTCGATGTCCGCGGCAAAGCGGCGGTCCACATCGGGCCGCAGGATTTTAACAGCGACGTTGCGACCATCATGCGTCACTGCCTTGTGCACCTGCGCCACGGAAGCTGCGGCCAAGGGTTCGCTGAATGACACAAACAGGGTTTCAACCGGCTGGCCTAATTCCTTCAAAATAATCGCCTTGGCCACAGCCATGGGAAATGGCGGCAACTTGTCCTGTAAAACCTTCAACTCAAATGCCCGCTTGGCCCCGATCACATCGGGCCGTGTCGCAAGGAATTGTCCGAGCTTGATGTAGCTTGGTCCCAGTGCCGCAAGCGCTGCGGATATCCGGTTGCTCTGCCCAACCTCCCGATTATCAGCGCCAATTTGCGCCAGCGCCAAACCTTGCCGGGCTACCCATGGCATTTGTGCCGTTTGCTCAGGCGGCAACAACGCACCATGCCGCGCCAGAATAAATCCGGCCCGCACAATCCGGAAAAAATTGGTGACGGCAAATGCCATCAGATGCGCCAGCCCGAATGAATGGCAGCAACACCACCCGTCAGGTTGCGCCAGGTAACGCGCGAGAATCCCGCTGCCTCAATCATGTCAGCAAAGACCTGCTGCTTTGGAAACGTGCGGATCGATTCGACGAGATAACGATAGGGCTGACCATCCCCCGTCACCACCTTGCCCACGGCAGGGATCACTGTGAAGGAATAGGCGTCATAGATTTTCTGCAAGGCCTCCATATCCATCTGCGAAAATTCAAGACACATGAACCGCCCACCAGGCTTCAGCACGCGATACGCTTCTTTCAACGCCAGCGGAATATTGGGCACATTGCGAATGCCAAAGGCGATCGTATAGGCATCATAGCTCTGGTCCGGGAACGCCAGCTCCTCGGCATTGCCCACGGTGAAATCCACCTTCGCAGCAAAGGTGCCAGCCTCAGCCCGCCGCTTGCCTTCCCCCACCATGTCAGGTGAAATATCGGCAATCGTAACATGCGTGCCCGTCCCACCAATGCCAGCGATACGAAACGCGACATCACCCGTTCCCCCCGCCACATCCAGCACCTTGAAGGCCCGGTCATTCCTTGGCGGATTGAGCTGTGTGAGGAAATCATCCTTCCACAGCCGGTGCAAGCCGCCCGACATCAAGTCATTCATCTGGTCATAACGGACAGCCGATTTCGCAAAGACCTCGTTGACGAGACCCTGCTTTTCGCCCTTTTCCACATCGCGGAAGCCGAATTTGGTTTCAATGCTCATAGCGCTTACATAGGCTAAGACAGATTGAAATTCCATTGCGCCGCGCAACGTGCGGCAACGAGGTTAATGTGCCGGAACTGCCAGAGGTCGAAACCGTCAAACGGGGCTTGGAGCCGGCCCTGTTGGGGCGGCGCTTTGAGCACATCGAACTTCGGCGCAAAGACCTGCGCTTTCCTTTTCCTGAGGGTATGGCCGCTGGCATGCAGGGTGCGACCGTAGACGCACTGGAACGCCGCGCCAAATATATCCTCGTGCATTGCTCAAACGGTAAAACCCTGATCCTGCATCTCGGCATGACCGGACGCTTCACGATTTTGAAACCTGATGGGCAGAGCTTCGAACCCGGCGCGTTTTACCACGAGGCCGGAGCCACATCCGAACCCGCCCCCCATGATCACGTCATCTGGCACCTCGATGACGGCACCCGCATTGTCTACAACGACGCGAGACGCTTCGGCTTCATGGACTGGGCTGATACCCACCTGCGCGACGAACACAAATTGCTGAAAGACATTGGCGTTGAACCCCTGGGCAACAGCTTCCATCTCGATCACCTCATCGAGAAACTCCGCGACAAAAAAGCCCCGATGAAAGCAGCCCTGCTCGACCAGCACGTGGTCGCAGGTCTGGGCAATATCTATGTCTCTGAAGCCCTGCACCGCGCCCGTATTTCACCAAAGCTGGAAGCAGGTCGCCTGATCAAATCCAAAGGCCCCGATTCACGCCTCGAACATCTGGTGCGTCACATCAAGGATATCCTTAACGAAGCCATTCTCGCAGGCGGTTCCACCCTGCAGGATTTTCAAGGCACCGCTGGCGAAAAAGGGGCTTTCCGCTCTGCCGTGTCTCATCTGATTTTGCCGGCCA
>CAXTLE010000238.1:0-4963 GCA_964244855.1 uncultured Aestuariivirga sp.
TATAACAGCATGAAAACCAAATAACCAAATGAAAAACCTCAAAGTTCGCGCACGACATGCAAGGATTATCTCTGCCTTGCGTCAACATGGCAGTTTGTCGATCACCGAACTTGCTGCATTGCTTGAAGTTTCTGATGAAACCATTCGTCGTGACGCCGTCCCGCTTGAACAAAACGGCGAAATTCTCAAAATGCACGGCGCCTTGGCTTTGCCGCATAATATGGCAGAAGCGACCTTTGAACGTCGCATGCGCGAATTTGCGCCAGCCAAAATGGCCATCGGTCGCGCAGCCGCGCAAATGGTGCGCGACGGGGAAAGCCTGATTATTGATACCGGCACCACGACTACGTTTTTTGCCCGTGAGTTAAGACAACGGCGGAACCTCACAGTCATCACCAATTCCACAGAAATTGCACGAACACTTGCGGATGTACCGGGCAACAAGGTTTATTTGGCGGGCGGTGAAATGGAAGCCGACAGCGGCGCCGCCTATGGCCAGGCGACAACAGAATTTATCTCGCGCTTTCATGTCAAACATGCATTTCTTTCAATCGGTGGATTAGATGCTACAATTGGACCGATGAACGCAACCGTACTGGAAGCCCAATTTGCAGCCACTGCTCTGCGCTGCGCCACACACCGCGTTATCGTGGCAGACTCTTCAAAATTTTCGACTAAAGCCTTCATAAAGGTCTGCGAATACACTGACGTTGAAGTCATCATTACTGAGTCACCACCACCGCCCGAATTCTTCGCAGCCTTTAACAAGTCCGAGACAAAACTGGTTATCGCGTCTTGAACAGCCAGCACGTCGAAATTTGCAAGCCAAGTGCCGCACCCCTGTTGACCACATGGTCAATAATAGACCAAACTACATCCATCAAAAAGAAGAAGGTGAATGATGCGCTTTGAATCCCCTGCAACGGTGAAAGATGCCGTGGCCCTGCTCGCCAAGGAAAAAGGCAAAGCCTTTATTTTGGCTGGTGGCACAGATCTGCTCGTAAAAATGAAAGCCGGCATGTTGGAGCCTGACTTGGTCGTCGACATCAAGCGCATCAAGGGCATGGCCGATATCAAGAAATCGGCCACTGGTTTTGTCATCGGTGCAGGAACGCCCTGCGTGGCGCTGGCCGAAAATGCTGCCTTGGCAAAGGCCTGGCCCGGCGTTGTGGAAGCCGCCAACCTCATTGGATCGAAGCAAGTGCAGGGTCGCTGCACCATGTCCGGCAATCTGTGCAATGCATCCCCTGCTGCGGACTCTGTTCCGGCGCTTGTGGCCGCAAACGCCAAGGTCAACATTGCGGGTCCCAAAGGCAAGCGCAAACTGGCAGTTGAAGATGTGCCCGCCGGCGTAGGCCGCACCAATTTGAAGAAGGGCGAATTCATCGAGTCGATTATTCTGCCGGCCAAAAAGCCAAAATCCGGCGATGCCTATCTGCGCTTTATTCCCCGCACGGAAATGGACATTGCGGTGGTCTCAGTTGGCATCAACTTAACTATCGATGGCAAAGGCGTGATCACCGCGGCCCGCGTCGCCTTGGGTGCTGTTGCACCAACCGTGTTGTTGGTGAAGGAAGCAGCCAAAGCCATCATCGGCTCAAAGCTTGATGATGAGGCAAAAGCCCGCCTCTCCGCCGCTGCATCGGCTGCTTGCAAACCCATCGACGACAAGCGTGGCACCATCGAATTCAGAACCGAAGTTGCAGGCGTGCTGGCCAAGCGTGCCGCTGAAATTGCGTATAAGCGCGCAGGGGGCAAATAAGCATGGCACATCTCGTATCAACCAACATTAACGGCGACACGGTGGAATATGCCTGCCAAGCCGATGAATCCCTGCTCGACGTGCTGCGCAACCGCGTTGGTTTGACGGGCGCAAAAGAGGGCTGCGGCACGGGTGACTGTGGTGCCTGTTCCGTCATCATCGATGGCCGCCTCGTCTGCGCCTGCCTCGTGCTTGGCGTTGAAATGGACGGCAAGAAACTCGAAACCATTGAAGGCATGGCAGATGGTGCAAAGCTGCACCCGCTGCAACGTCACTTCATCGAAGGTGCAGCTCTCCAATGTGGTATCTGCACCCCCGGCATTCTGATGGCGGCAGATGCGCTGCTGCGCAAGAACCCTGATCCATCAGAAGAGGAAATCCGTTTTGGTCTTGCCGGCAATCTGTGCCGCTGCACGGGCTATGATAAAATCGTGCGGGCCGTTCAGTCCGCTGCCAAAGAAATGAGGAGTGCATAACATGCCGCTCGACACATCACTTGTTCAAAAGCAATTCAAGGTCATCGGCCAGCGCGTCATCCGTCCAGACGGTGTTGATAAAGTGACGGGCCGTGCCAAATATGGTGCCGACGCTTTTGCACCGGGCCAACTGGTGGCACTGGTTCTGCGCTCACCCCACGCCCATGCCAGGATCAGGAAGATCGATATTTCGAAAGCTGAAAAGCTGCCTGGCGTGAAAGCCATCGTGACATCAGCCGACTTACCCGATCTCACCAATGGTGATCGCGGCATGCGCGACATTCTCGAAAACTGCATGGCCCGCAAAAAAGTCTATTACGATGGTCATGCCGTTGCAGCCGTTGCGGCTGTTGATGCGCATACGGCGCGCGAAGCCTTGAAGCTGATCGTTGTCGATTATCAAATCCTGCCTCACGTCACTGACGTCGATGAAGCATTGAATCCAAACGCCCCATTGCTGCACGATGACATTTTCACCGACGGCATTGAACCAAAGCCGACGAAAGCCTCCAATTGGAACAAGCTCTCGCAATATGGCCATGGCGATCTCGACAAAGGTTTTGCTGAGGCCGATGTGATCATCGAAAAGTCCTACAAGACCGAACAAACCCATCAAGGCTACATCGAGCCACACTCCTGCCTGGCCAATGTCGGGCCCGATGGCACGGCGGAACTTTGGGTCTGCACCCAAGGTCACTTCGTCTACCGCAACCAATGCGCCCAACTCCTTGGCATCGACGCGAACAAACTGCGCGTGACGGCCTCCGAAATCGGTGGCGGCTTTGGTGGCAAGACCCATATCTGGGCTGAGCCTGTTGCATTGGCGTTGTCCCGCAAAGCCAACCGCCCGGTGAAACTGACGATGTCGCGCGAAGAAGTCTTCCGCTGCTCCGGGCCAACCTCTTCAACTTCCATCGATGTGAAAATCGGCGCGAAGAAAGACGGCACCATCACCGCCGCCCATGCTGAACTGCGCTATCACGGTGGGGCTTTCCCTGCAAGCTGGGCTGAATTCGGTGCCATGACGGCCTGGGCCTGTTACGACCTGAAAAACGTGCGCTCTGTGGCCAAGGACGTTGTGTTGAACCGCCCAAAGTCCGCAGCCTATCGTGCACCTTCCGCCCCCATGGCGGCCTTCGCCGTCGAAAGCACCATGGACATGGTGGCTGACGCCATCGGCATGGACCCCGTGGATTTCCGCATCAAGAACGCCGCCAAGGAAGGCACGCAATCCTCCTATGGCCCGATCTACGGACCCATCGGCATTGGCCCAACGCTCGAAGCCGCAAAAAAACACGCCCACATGAAAGCGCCACTCGGCACCAATATGGGTCGCGGCATGGCCTGCGCCTTCTGGTTCAACTTCGGTGGCCAGACCTGTGTGGACGTGAACGTAACACCTGACGGTAACGCAACAGTCGCTGTGGGAACCATCGACGTCGGCGGTTCTCGTGCCTCCCTCGCCATGGCCGTGGCTGAAGAGCTCGGCGTGAAGTACGACAACGTTCGAGTCATTGTCGCGGACACCTCGTCCCTCGGCCATAACGACATGACCGACGGCTCACGCGGCACCTTCTCGTCGTCAATGGCGGCAGTTGATGCAACCCGCAAGGCTGTCACCATCCTGAAAGAACGCGCCGCCAAGACCTGGGATATTCCCGTTGATGACGTGGCCTGGGAAGACGGCGAAGCCAAACCCGTGGGCTCCAAATATGGCAACCTGAAAACCCTGACGCTGAAAGATCTGGCGGCAGGTGCCGGCAACACCGGCGGACCGATCGCGGGCCATTCTGAAATCGTAGCCGATGGTGCAGGCGTATCCTTCGCCACCCACATCTGCGATGTCGAAGTCGATATGGAAACCGGTCGCAGCCTGATCAAGCGCTACACCGTCATTCAGGACGCCGGAAAAGCCATGCACCCCTCTTACGTTGAAGGACAATACCAAGGCGGTGCCGCACAGGGCATCGGCTGGGCCTTGAACGAGGAATATATCTATGGTGCCAATGGCCGCCTGCAAAATGCGGGCTTCCTCGACTACCGGATTCCCGTTTGCTCAGACCTTCCAATGATCGACACGCAAATCCTGGAAATCCCCAATCCGCATCACCCCTATGGTGTGCGTGGTGTGGGTGAAACCTCGATTGTGCCGCCACTGGGTGCGATCGGCAATGCGATCTCCCATGCAACAGGTGTAAGGCAGACACACGTGCCAATGTCGCCACCACGGGTGTTGAAGAGTATGAAGACGAAGAAGGGTTGAACTCCGGCCCTCATCCGTCTCGCAGGCTTCGCCTGCGATCCACCTTCTCCCGCAAACGGGAGAAGTGAAGAATCTTCACCTCTCCCGCTTGCGGGAGGGGAGGCGCGGAACGCGCCGGGGAGGGCCAGTCATGAAACACTTACAAATCCACCTCTGGGGCGCCCTCCGGCCATTTGCCGGGGGCGCCTCTTCTGTTTCCGTCAACGCCCGCACCATCCGTGAACTGTTCCGTGTACTGATTGATCAATACCCCGGCATGGAACCACACATCAAACGCGGTGTGGCAGTTTCCATCAATGGCCAGATTTTCCGGGATCAATGGGACACGGTTTTGCCTGAGGATGCGGAAATATATTTACTGCCAAGGGTGCCGGGCGGATAGAAAGTGGTGTCATCCCGAAGGTGCTATCTTAAGGCCAAAACCAACGGTTTTGTCATTGCCGGGCTTGTCCCACTGCTGTC
>CAXTLE010000239.1:0-4956 GCA_964244855.1 uncultured Aestuariivirga sp.
CCCCTTGGCATTGACCTGCTTTTCCAGTTGCGCCTTTACTTTTTGAAGGCGTTTCACACCTTGGGCCAGAACTTTGCTTTGCCGCGCACGCGACTGCATTTCCTGCCTCACAGTGCCTGCGGAATATTTGACAAGAGCTTCCGCCTCAAGCAGGTCGTTCTGCGCAGTTACCTTGGCCAAAGCTTCGTCCGACAAGCGTTGCTCTGTGAGATTAAGTGCCACCTTTACCTCACTGATTTCGCGTTCAACCTTGTTGACCAGTTCGTGCCCGCGGGTCAGCGTCATGGGAGCGCCCCAACCCGGCGACAACAGGAAGAACGCAATCAACACACCATAAAAAGCAAAGGCGACGAAAAGTGAAAACAGCATGACGAAGGCAGCGCGCTTGTACAGCATCGACACAAGATTCATGAAGCCATTCGAGAGGATCTGTGTAGAAGATGATGATTTCGCTTGTTTTTTCTCAGGAGCTAAGGGTACTTCAAGCGGCCTTTCCATCTCGTCTCGGCTGCGTCTTTCCAACCCCAAAATGCGCAGGAGTTGTGCTTCTTTAATGGGCGCTGACAGCACACGGGCAACACCGGGAATAGTGAGATAATGCCCGACGTCACTGAGCGGACTGATGACCACTGGCTTCAACGGATAACCGAGGGACTGCAGCACGGGCAGCATCAGCCGTGTCGGCAGGCTCTCGTCGCGCTGGTCAATGATCACGATGTCAAACTGGGTGCGGCGTAATTGTGCAAATGCGGCCTGCACTTCTTGTTCATAGGCGATTTCAACGCGGCCCATGTGGTTGACAAGAATGTTGCATAGCTCGTCTGCTGAAGGTCCAACATAAAGCACACGCGGCACGGCTTTCGTGCGGGTCGCTGGTCCCTTGAATGGCAGAACATGGTTCATGCAGGCTTTGGAACCTTCGGCTTGCCACCCGCACGGGTTTCCCACGACGTGGTGCCAAGTGTGGCCAGGGCCAGCGGCGTCATGGTGAGATACATCACCGGAAACACTATCGCCATTGAGAGAAACCATATCCCGGATGTGCGCGCCATGGCGGGAAGTTTGTGCTTGTTGAATTCATAAGCCAGCGCAAAAACTGAAACAAGCAGCGCATGCTCGATCATTGGAATAACAAACCCGAGGCGCGCCACTTGTGAGGCAAGTGTGAGCGGATAGAAGAGCAGAAGCAGCGCCATCGATGAATAATGCACCAGTACAAATGGATGAAAGCGGCCAAGATGTGGAATGGCCGTAATGAAGTCGATGAGGTTTGAACGGCGCCAGCGGAGTTGCTGGCTGATGTAGCCCGCAAAGGATGCTGGTGCCTTGGTAAAGCACTGGGCCTGGAAACACAGCCGGGTTTTGTAGCCCCTCTCCACCAGTTTCCGTGTGAGGAAACGGTCTTCACCGTATTTCACATCGTCGCCCAAGAAGGTGCGGTTTTCAACGTCGTGGTCAACCGCCAACAGGGCTGATCGTTTATAAAGTGTGAGACAGCCCGACAGGCACATGATGTGGCTGAAGGCGTTTTCCACATTCTTCAAGAACTGGTAGCCGATCCAATATTTGACGGCCTGCATGCGGGTCAGCCAGTTTTGATCGGCGTTCGATACGAATACGCAACCACCTACCGCATCAACATCAGAGGCGAACATATGGCGGACCAGTTTACGCAGTGCCGAGGGTTCGACGATCACGTCTGAGTCAACCGACATGATCAAGTCGGTGTAGGTGACAAGAACAGCATTCTTTATGCCGATACGTTTTCCAACGTTCTTTTCGTTCCGCAGTACCGACATCCATGGGTAGGTTTTGGCGATGGCTTGCAGATGTTCGTAGGTGTCGTCGGTGGAACGGTCGTCGATGAAAACCACCCGCAGTTTGTCACGCGGATAGTCGAGCATTTCGAAAGAGTCGGCAGTTTTGAGAATATGCGGGCCTTCGTTATAGACCGGCACAACGATCGCAACGGTCGGCCAAACCAGAGGGTCTTCGCCGTAGCCTTCAAGCGTGCGGGTGTCGGCAACGCGCAGCGCACTTCCCAGCACATAGCGGTTTGTAAATACCACCAGCACCAGGACCGCAAACAGCCACTCCAAAGCAACCAGCGACAGCAAAACACGCCCCCATACGCAACACACGTGAGGCATAACGCGCCTCAACCTGATAATCTCTAGAGTGGAATGGTTGCTGTGCCGTTAATTGGTAAATTGCAGCGTTGCTCCAGTCATTTTGCATTAACCTTTAAAGCGGTTTACCTTGTTTCTTAAAGTCATCTTGGTACCCGCTGGTGTTGTCTGTGGTTGAAACGACAACGCCCCGGGGGAAACAAGATCGTGAATCAGGCCATCTCTACTACAAGCTTTTCGCATGCCACGGGCCCTGCCCGACTGGTTACGACTGAACCAGTGCCACTGCCCAACCCGGCCACCGCGCGGGTTGCAGTGATTGGTTTAGGTTACGTCGGCCTGCCTTTGACACTTGGCTTTTCCAAGGCATCGCGCGCAATTGGGTTTGATATTTCCGAGGGCAAAATTTCGGAACTTCTGAACGGCATTGACCTGACAGGTGAAGCAAATCCGGAAGATTTGCGCGGATGCAACGTCGAATTTACCACTTCGCCCGCCGCAATGAATGCCGCTGAAGTGATTATCGTCTGTGTACCCACACCGGTTGATAGCCACAACAAGCCTGACTATAGCCCGCTGATTGCAGCTTCCAAATCCATTGCTGCTAACATGAAGCGTGGTTCTGTTGTTGTGTTTGAGAGCACAGTTGATCCCGGCACGACTGAAGATCGTTGTCTTCCCGTGATCGAAGCGCACTCCGGAATGAAGGAAGGCATTGATTTTTATCTGGGCTATTCGCCAGAGCGTATCAACCCGGCTGACCCGTCACGCAAATTGCCTGACATCAAGAAGATTGTTGCGGGTTCAACACCAGAGGTGACAAAATTCCTTGAAGGTTTGTACTCACGCGTCATCAGGGCCGGACTGTTTCCGGCAGCATCCATCAAGGTTGCGGAAGCTGCCAAGATTTTGGAAAATACCCAGCGCGATGTGAACATTGCCCTGATGAACCAGATGATGATGTTGTTCGACAAGATGGGCATTCGCTCGTCGGATGTAATTGCAGCCGCGTCGTCAAAATGGAATTTCCATCACTATCGTCCAGGTCTGGTCGGTGGTCATTGTATCGCTGTTGATCCTTACTTTCTGGTCGATGCCGGTCGTCGTCATGGTTTGTCGATGGAGCTGGTTGCGGCCGCACGTGCGGTAAACGAGCAAACGGCGCATTTCATGGTGGAAAAGGTGGAGCATTTACTGCCGCCATCACGCAATGGTTTGCGAGGCAAAAAGGTTTTGGTTCTTGGACGCAGTTTCAAGGAAGACTGTCCGGATACCCGCAATTCAAAGGCGTATCCTTTGATGGATGCCTTGTGGATGCGTGGCGCTGATGTTTTCAACTTCGATCCTGTTGCGCATGACGATCATTTTGAAGGTGGCCGTGGTGCCCAGATCATTGAAGATCCGGAGCAGGAGGGCCCGTACGATGCGATCGTGTTTACGCTAGCCCATGAAGTTTTTCGCCAGCAGTTTGATACGACCACACTGAAATCACTCGCCAAAAAACATGCGCCGCTGATTGACATGCGCGGAAACTTTGAAAGCGACGATGTGACGGACTGGTTCAACTATTGGCGTCCATAAGCACAAAAGATATAAAATTGTCGGCCTCGTCAACATTGTTGACGAGGCCGTTTTTTTAGTTGGCTCCAAAGGAGAGTCTTGTTTTGGCAGCAAGTTATAAAAGTGAACACCAGTCTTGAGTGATCAAGCCACTTCCAAAATATTATTCTGTCAACACAACCTGCGACGACATTTGTATGCCTTCGGGCACGGGCACATTGGACGCACCGTAGTCGGAGTTCAACACCAGCGTAGGACCCTCGTCTACCTCGACTTGATTGGCGATGATTGCGGTATAAGCTGAATCCTGCGCCACTGAACTGTTAGGGTCAATTCGTAGCTTTCCCTTCGACAAGTAGATTGTACCTGTCAGTTTATTGGCATAGGCACTGTTGATCCGGTGAATGCGGCCAATCGAAACATTGCGATCTTCAAAAAACAGCAAACCAGCCATTTCACCGAGTGTGGAACCGGTCATTGAAAGGGTGGTGTTGCCCGTAAAATTCAAAACAGATTTTTCACCTTTCAAGTAAAAGCCGGCATTTTCTGATATGACAGTCGCAGTGCCTGAGACATCAAAAGCACCATCCTTGATAATGTAATTACCCTTGGTAAAGTTGACATTGGCAGTACCGCTGATTTTGATGCCGCCGCAATAAGTTCCGGGGTCAAGCACGTGAGTACCGCTGCTCAATTCCAAATTCGTAGACTTGCAAGCCCCCATGGGCGGTGCCACTCGCGCGGCCAGCGGATCTGGCAAAACAGGACAATCAGTTGTCGGCGCAGGCGTTATAGCGTCAGTTTTTGCCTGCACTCCGCCAACGGCACAAATGAGTGCGGCCGATAGCTGGGAATTCTTATCCAACCGGATTGCCTGAACATGACTTGAATTTGAATAGACCGCACAATCGGGAGCCAGCAATCGGGCTAACTTGTCCATATGCATGGCTTTGGTGACTGAAGGGTTCAAAGTGAGTACGCAGATATTTGCAGCACCCGCCAATTTTGCCGTCGCGGTGACCACAACCGGATTCACATTAAGCCCGATAAATTGCGCAAAGAAAGGCGTCCAGCGCTCAGTCAACGTAACTTTGACGAAGTCTTTCTTGCTGCTGACATCTACTTTTACATCGAGTGCGCTACCAGAACTTCCAAAAATGCTCCGCGCATAGCGATCAGCTGCTTGTGATACTGTCGACGCATCTGCATGCACGACCGTCAGCTCCTTCGCGCCCGAAATTGCTGCTTGATCTGCTGCGGCGTGGAG
>CAXTLE010000240.1:0-4955 GCA_964244855.1 uncultured Aestuariivirga sp.
GAGGGCCGCTTCGTTTTTCAGTTTGGGAAGGTTGATTATGAAGTTGATACTGAACTTGTAACCATCGACATGGCAGGATTTGCCCTGCAGAACCATGCGGCCACTTTGCGCCGAGGTTGCCGATGTGGAGGCATAGGCGTTCACACCATTCACATCCGGTCCGCGCCGGATCATGGCGCTGTAGATTTCGCCCGGCGTATTTCCGGTGATGGGGTAAAATTTGTATTTGGTTTTTTCAATGGGACTTGCCCAAGCCTGACCCGCCAAGGCAGCGAAAACTGCCAAACTCAAAAGACCCAATTTGCGCATAAAACCCCCTGAGACTTATCGTTGGGCATAGGCTACTGGCAATTCCCCGATTTAATCAAGGGGCTGCTTTCAAATGTGATTAAATCTCCTCGCGCTTGGCGATACTGTTGCAAGATGGTAACGCTCAGGCCGAGGGATAGAATTGATGCGACGCCAGGGTACAGTCAAATTTTTCAACAAGGACAAGGGCTTCGGCTTTATTGCGCCTGAAGACGGCAGCAAAGATGTATTTGTGCACATATCGGCAGTGCAGCGCGGCGGCATTCCCTGGCTGGAAGAAGGCATGAAAATTTCATTCGCAGTGCTGGATGATTCTCGCGGTCGCGGGCCTCAGGCCACCGATTTGCAGATTGAATAATCCGGATGAAGCGCGTACTTGTCATTCAGCATATGGAACATGACCATATCGGTCGCTTTGCGGAATATTTCGCAGAAGACGGCATTCTGCCAACGACGGTTCGGCCCTTCATGGGCGAAGATGTGCCTTCGCTTGCAGGGTTCGACCTTATGTTTGTTTTGGGTGGGGCTCAAAATACATGGGAAGTTGATGAGCACCCCTATCTCGCGGCGGAAAAGCAGGCAATCCGCGAATGGGTGGGGATGCGGGCCAAGCCCTATTTCGGAATTTGCCTTGGCCATCAATTGTTGGCCGATGCCATGGGCGGCAGCGTTGGCTTGGCTTTTCAGCCGGAGGTCGGGGTTTTTGATGTTGCGGTGAATGGCTCACTTTTCGAAGATTTGGACCGGAATTTGAAAGTGATGCAGTGGCACCATGCGGAAGTGCAAAATCTTCCTGAAGGTGGTTCGGCATTGGCGAAGTCCGCAACGACTGCCGTTCAGGCGATGGCGATTGGCGACCACGCGTTTTCAACGCAGTTTCATTGTGAATTCACACCGCAAGCTGTTTTGGGTTGGGCGGCCTTGCCCAAATACATAAATGCGCTGGAACGCGAACTGGGCGAGGGGGCTCATGCGCGTGTGATTGAGGCCTGCTGGCCATTGATGCCGGAGATGGGGCGCAATACCCGTGTGATGTGGGAGAACTTCAAACGGCTCAGCGGCGTGTGATTGAATTCATTTGATGTTTTCATATTTTTACCTGTTTAGGAAAATAGCTCTTGACACCGCGCGGTGCTTCTGCTAGCTTTTGAGATACTCCAGAAATCCATCAGGAAGAAACCAACCCAGCAAGTCTCGGGCAAATGCCGCCAAGTGCGGCGTCCCAGGGAGACGACGTGGGGCGGAACGTCATGATCGATTTTTCCAGATAAAATTGCAGAGGGATGAATTTACTCTTTCCCTTGTCAGTTTCAGGACGCTTGACATTTTTGCATGATAATATTATATGAAAATATAATATTAAAGAGGTGTCGAAATGCATATTACCAATCTTCGTAAAGTTGGAGGGTCTGTGATGTTGGCAGTTCCGCCTGCTTTGCTGGATGTGCTCCAATTGAAAGCAGGGGCGCAGGTTGGTGTCGCTGTGAATGAGGGGCGCCTGATTGTCGAAGCCTCGCCAAAGCGGCGTTATACGGTGGCGGAACTGCTTGCCGTATCGGACTATTCCACGCCGCTTTCAACGGAAGATCGGGAGTGGCTTGATGCTCCGGCGCTGGGCAAGGAAATTCCGTGAAGCGCGGCGACATTTACATGGTGTCGCTCAATCCGTCGCTCGGACATGAACAACAAGGTCATCGTCCCGTATTAATCGTTTCACCCACGGCATTCAACACTGCGACCAAACTTCCCGTCGTTCTACCTATTACCAACGGCGGTGATTTTGCACGACGCATCGGTTACGCCGTAGAAATTCAAGGCATAAAGACGACGGGTTTTGTGCGCTGCGATCAGCCGCGCGTGCTTGATGTTGTAGAGCGAAAGGGGCGGAAGGTCGATGTGCTTCCTGAGGACTTGCTTGCTGAGGTTTTGGCGAAGGTTGTTACGCTTTTTGAGGCGTGAGGAATGGGAGGGTAGTGTATCAGTTTGAAATTTAGCCGTCTTGACAGCCTATCGCATCCTGCTCCGACTTCCTATATGCTTGGCGGAAAGCATGGGACAAATGATGCCGGAATTTGAAGTCAAAATTGTTCGGAAGGAGTGGATCGAGAATTGGTATGAATATGCCGACACGACGAAAGAGCCATCTGTCGAAACCAAAGAAATCAGCCGCAACGGCAGTCTTGGAATTGTTGAAATTGTGTCTGCAAACACCAAGGCGGAAGCAGAACGTTTGGTTTTGAACAAGAATCCTGGTTTCGTTGCAATTTCAAGCGATACTCAGAGGCTGCGATAAAGGATGCCCAAAGGCTTTAAAGGTGAAAAGCGCCCTGCTGATGTGATCGGCAATGCCGTCAAGGTCATGCGCATTGCCGTGGGTGAAGATGATGATGGCGTGCCGGATGACGGGAAGAAAAAGGCCGCTCAGGCTTTAGGGAAATTGGGTGGCGCGGCGCGTGCAGAGGGAATGACGGCAAAACAGCGGACAGAGATTGCGAAGCGAGCTGCACAAGTCAGATGGAAATAGCTCTTGACCTCATGTCGGGTTTTGGATAATTAATTAAAAATCCAAAACCCGACATGAGGTGTTTTATGTCCACAAGAGTTTACTCCGATGAAACAGAGGTTGTACCGACTCTGACTCGCATGAAGTTTCCTCGGTTTGCTGCTTTGGACATTTTGTCGAGCATCGCAGGAGAGCGTGCGAACGTTAGGGATGGCTTTGACCCGCCATCTGCTACGGGATACGAAACTTGGCGTTGGGGCATCCGCTACTCACGTGAAAATGAAGCGATCACAAACCTTGGCTGGGTTGTTTGTGAGCGTGACCAAATCTCTGGAATTTATCATCCCGAACTCAATATCAAGATGACGGTTCTGCCAACAGACAAAAATACAGGAACTTCAAAGTCACCTCGGAACGTGACTGCAAAGGGTCCAGCGAGTTGCAAGCTGATCAAGCAGAACTCAGATCAAATAACTATGGCGTTTATTAAACCAGAGGTGAAGCCGCCGACATTGTGGTGCTTTTGTCCATTTTTTTGTGATGGGTATATGGCACTTGAGATTTCATGCCCTTCTCTTGAAATCGGCGGTATCGTGCGAGATTTTTCAGACCGCATTATTGTTGCAAGGCCATTTGAAATCCCTGGAGTTCGCAAACGTTTTGCTGTCCCAGAGGAATATGCAGAAGTTGCAAGGCCAACTGTCAAGCGTAAGAAGTAAGTAGATGTCTGGAACAGTTTTAAATCCAGCCAGACTTAGTTTGGCGCGGAGAAGAAAAGGATTCAGCAAGACTGAATTGGCGACTGCAATTGGCGTTTCGGCCGATACTATCCGCCGTTACGAACTTGGAATTTCGGTTCCAGAAGAAAAAGTCGATTTACTGTCAAAATTTCTGGGTTTTCCAAAACAGTTTTTTTTCGACCCAACTGTTGATGAGCCTCGACGTGATAATGCGAGTTTTCGAGGTATGGCCAGCAAATCTGGTAAAGTTATGGATGCTGCGTTGGCGTCTGGTGCAATTGCCTTCCTGTTGGATGACTGGATTGCCGGCCAATTTGATAGGCCAGAAGCAAACATATTGGACCTACAGGGAGAGACGCCCGAGACTGCCTCCATGTTAATGAGGCAATACTGGCGGCTTGGCGAAAAGCCAATTAAAAATGTTGTCCATCTGCTTGAGACAAATGGAGTTCGAGTGTTTTCTTTGGCTGAGAGCAACAAAGAAATAGACGCGTTCTCTCTATGGAGAGACGAAATCCCTTACGTTTTTTTGAACCGATACAAGTCTGCGGAGCGCAGCCGCTTTGACGCATGTCATGAGTTGGCCCATTTATGTATCCACAAACACGGCGGCGCTAGTTCTGTGAAGATGAATAGCGAAGTTGAAAAGGAAGCCAACGTTTTTGCCGCTTCGTTTCTTATGCCGTCGAGTGACGTCAAAGCAATTTGCGGCTCTCACATGTACGGCGTTGATTCTTTGGTTGATTACAAGCGGCGATGGGGTGTCTCTGTCGCCGCACTAAACTATAGGCTTTCAAGTTTAGGGCTTATCAGCGAAGGGAAGGCCACCAGCAACTATGTGGAGCTATCTAGACGGGGTTGGCTAAAATCAGAGCCTTTTGGTTTGGCGAGAGAGCAGTCTGTTGTCTTACAGGACGTTATTGATGATCTTTTGAAGTCTGGAGTTACGAAGTCGAGAATTGCCGATGCTCTGCATGTGTCGCCAACGGAAATTGAAGCTCTACTATTTGGTTTGGCGAATATGATTTCGATTGATGGCGCAGGTGCAAAAACCCCTCCTTCGCGAGTCACTCTTGAAATTATAAAATAGATAAAATTATATGCTTGACCGCATGAAGATACGGGGACGCTTCCCTTAGAAGATACGGGGACGCTTCCCTTTGTTTGCGGGGAGGAAACGCGGACGCTTCCTTTTCTTTGCGGTTCTTTTTACGGTGACACTCCACAAAACTCTTGAACAGTTACGCCTCTGCCCAGCCCGCCCCCAGGATGTGCGGAGACGCTTGACACTTTTGCGTGATAATATTATTTGAAAATATAATATATAACGAGGTATTGAGCGCATATGGGGACGCTTCCCTTTAAATCTTCAACTCACGCGGCGCAGTATTGGTTTTACGCGT
>CAXTLE010000241.1:0-4940 GCA_964244855.1 uncultured Aestuariivirga sp.
GGAGGCTCTCGGTTTCTTCGACGGTGAGGCCCAGCGGTTTTTCGCAGAGCACGTGTTTGCCAGCGTCCAGTGCGCGGATGGAGGCGGGGACGTGGAAGGCGTCTGATGTGGCAATGATGATGGCGTCCACATCAGGGTCGGCCAGCATCTTGTCGTAATCGTTGAATTGTTTTTCCGCGCCATGGGTGAGGGCCATGCGCTGGCGCAGATCATCGGCGACATCGCAAATGGCGTAGAGGTCGGCGTTCTTTGCCTTGGTGCAGCTTTCGAAATGGGCGGCTTGGGCGATCTGCCCCGCACCCAACACGCCGACGCGCAGGCGGTTTGGTTCTTTGGCTGGCATGTGCTGTTCCCTTGTCCCGAAGCAATAGGACCCTGTTAACAGCGTGGGGTGGCGATTTTCAACAGTTTAAGATTTACGGCGCCTTGAAGTAAAGCCCAAGGCTGCGGCCAAGGCTGTGGCCATGAGGGGCAGGGTGGCGGGAATGGGGACGGCCGAGATCTGCGGATCGGTGAACGTTATTTTGCCGCTTTTCACAAAGGGCGCATCATTTTGTCCAAAACCGTTGAAGAAGCCGGGATCGGAATGGATGGTTGTTGGGCCCAAAGGCGAAATGGAAAGCAAAGACCAGGTGAGCGCGATTTCATCAAAGTCGAGACCGGCAGCAAAATTCCAGAATTGAGAGCCAATGTGGATGAAGCTTTGATCGAGAGCAATGTCGGTAATGTTGTGAACCAGATTTCCGTCATTGCGGAAGCTGGTTGATATATTCACGGATCTTGAGCCGAATTCGTCAACCCAGAAGCTGAGCGGCACGAATACATTGTAGTTGGAGTTGACATGCCAGAAGGTGGAACCCGTTGTATGCACATTCAGATTAAAAGAGTCGCCGGGATAGAAGACCGAGCCTGCCGGCACATCTGAACCAGGCTCAAGTGCAATGATGCTGCCGTCATAGAGCATATTGTAGTCGTAAGTCGTGGCACTTGAGGTCTGACTAGAGCTGAGGAGTGAACCCAAAGCCAATAGTGCAATTCGAACTGTATTCATTTTCACTTCCTTTTAATTCGCTCCCAAAACCCACATAGAATTGATCAATCATATATTCATCTCATAAGTGTATTTATTATTAACTGCAACTATTAGTTTAAAAGTCGATAAGAGTTTGACGTTGGCGGTCGTGGCTATGGATGCTTATGATCCTGGAATTCATAATATTGATAATGCTCAGGCCAATCAGGATGTGAAGCAACCGTTAGGATCTGCTGCAGTTGGCTTCAATGCAAAAGCCTATACCTACAACGGCGAAACCATCATTTCCTATCGCGGCACGGATACGTTCATTCTTGATTCGATATTTGGCTATCAATCTTCAATTGGGCTTGGGTCGAAGCAATCTGAACTTGCTGCGCAGTTTTACCAGACTGTTGTGGGCGACGCTGCTTTTCCGTTTTCAACAAGTGTGACGTTTACCGGGCATTCGCTTGGTGGTGGCCTTGCTGGTTTGATGGCGGGACTTTACGGCAAGCAGGCTGTGGTATTTGACAATATGGCGTTCCGTGATGCTGCGGCCTGGACGTATCGACAAGCAACCACTCCGTTTCATCCCGGCGTTGTGGACCCGCTTACGGGACAGGCTGGACCTGCTGAGGCAAACATCCTCTATCAGCCAACATTGGACACGTTCTACCATGGCACAAATCCCGTCGTGCCAAATTTCAACGGCATTTCCGGCTATCGTATGGACGGTCAATTTCTGAACTTTCAAAGTGATGGTTATGGTGACAGTGCATTTAATGCATTGTCAGCGGCTCTCTTGTCTTCATGGCTCAAACTCTGTGTCGAACTTCTTGCTTTTTGGGTATTGTCGCTTGACGTGTATCCGAATCCCCGTAAGGTTGCATTTGGGAATAAAAAGGGATTCGCATGCGGAAGTTTTTGATTGGGGTTTTGGCGGTTGTGGCGCTGGGTTACGGTTTTTTCAAACTCAATTATCCCACCTGCACATTTCGCTACAAACTCACAGCCGAGGTCATGACGCCGGATGGGTTGAAGACCGGGTCGAGTGTGATTGAGGTAAGTTATTCTTCTGTGCACCCCTTGCCCAATCCGGGTAGGTGGTCAGCTGACACAGTGACGGGGGAGGCCGTTTATGTTGATTTGGGAGGCGGCAAGAACCTGTTTATTTTGCTGGGTGCGGATAGGTGGGAGCGAGCGCCTGCGAGTACGCCGGGGCGGCAGGGCGGGATTGACGGCATTGAGGGCGGCAATGACGCCATAATGGAGCGACAGCTGACCTTGGGATCGCTCGATGTTTTGTGGTTGCCGATCAGCGTTTACAAGCTGGGCCGTATTCCCGGACAAGAACGGGATATGGCTAGGCGCGTAAATGCGCATCGCGGTGAAGCAGCAGTTGACGTTCCACTAAAGAATGTACCTTTGGTCGGCAGCTTTGCCGATTTGCAGAAACCTGAGACGTTTGCGACTTCGCTTCCAACGGATGTTAGGGAGATGCTTGGGAATGACTACGTGTTGCAAGCAGTCAAGATTCAAATCGTTGATGAAGCAGTCAGTGACAAGATGGGATCCATCTTGCCGTGGCTGCCATCAAATTCTGGGGCTCTAATGGTCAAGGGCTGCTCAGGGAGACCTGTCCTGGATAGCGAGGAATTTTGCCGTGTCTACAGTGGCAGTTTTAAAGTTTTGAAAAGCCCGCATGTGGGCGCATTTTGAGGGGAGAGCTTGGAAATGAATAAAGACCTGATGTTAGCCGTGCTGGCAATGAATGCATATGATGACAAAATAAACGTCGTTGGGACAGCGACTTTTCTCCCTACTGATTTGCCAGCCGGCAGTACATCGGCAGGCTTTTCCGCCAAAGCCTACTCTTACAACGGTGAGACCATTGTTTCCTATGCTGGCACTGACGACCCGGCAGATGTTGTTTTTGGCTGGCCGGGTGGGGTGGGAAATACGACACCTCAGGCCATGCTGGCGGTTCAGTTTTATGACAGTGTCTTTGCGTCAGCAAATTTGTTTTCAAATGCGGTGACATTCACCGGCCATTCGCTTGGAGGTGGATTGGCTGGTTTGATGGCAGGTCTTTACGGCAGAACAGCAGTCATGTTTGACAATATGGCCTTCAGGTCAGCGGCTCAGACAGTCTATTCTGCGGCCACTGATCCGTTTTCAGCATACTACACGCAGGCGAATGACCTCTTCTACGGAGGGATAAATCCAAACCCACCGTCGTTTAGCAATGTTTCTGGTTATCGCCTGGACGGGCAAGTGTTAAATTTTCAGAGTGAAGGACAAATTATCGGACAAGGCCTGGATTGGGGTTTGAGCGCGATTGATCTGCACAGCCAGGCGCTTTTGGTATTGAACATGTATGCCGAACAAAAGGGGCTGCTAACGCCTGACGCAAAGGCAATCACCAAATATATTGGCACTGAACTGCTTGCAGACAACCGGGTCACTACGATCGCTTATTCGGTTGTTGATGAAGGCACGAGGCCATCGGGCAATGTGGCGGCGCATGACTTGTTTGATGACATGGCGGATGTTGGCAAGCTGCTTCTGGCTGATAAAAACATGGGCGTTGGCGCTGACGGTGAAGACAACAAAAAGAACCTTGGCGAAATTATTGTGGAGTTTGCCAATGCGCACGCGGTAGGCAAATACGAAGCCAAGCCCGCTCAAACACATTATGGTGTGTTCCATGAGGGAGAACAGGGGCTTTTCCTGTCGTTAGATGATGTGGCCTGGGGCGCTGCCATTTCAAATGGCTGGAGCGACATGAAAGCACATGCAATTGAGCAGATAACCGCAACGGGAAGTGTTTTGCCTGCAGCTGCCATGACAATTCTCGATAACGTGGATTACGTTTATTTCCACAATGGTGGCACAATTGATCTCGCGTTGAACGGCGACAATCCGCTGGTTCAGGCCGGGCAACTCAATGATATAGACAACGCAGGCGGTTTTGTATTTGGCAGCGGGGAAGACGATAACATCACCGGAGGCAAAGGCGATGATTTCATTCGCGGCGGGGATGGCAACGACGTTCTGGTCGGCGCATTGGGCAATGATGTGCTTTTGGGTGGCCGGGGTGACGATACACTCGTGGGTGGAGAGGGCGTCGATATACTGATGGGCGGCGAAGGTGCTGATGTTCTGATTGCCGGAACCTTGAAGGGCGAGGCTGGTGCGGGCACGGCATCGAAGGCTGAAAAGCTGGATGGTGGTTCGGGGACTGACTATATCGTATTGTCGAGTGAAAGCCGTGCGCAGAGCGGTTCGGGTTTGATGGCGGATGTGGTGCTTGACAAGGGTGACGTGGGTGACCGTATTCTTATCACGTCGGATGTGTTGAAAGGCGGCAGCGCTGCGAGTGGAGCCGGCGTTGCGCTGGTGGCGCTGTTGGGGGGAAGCAGTGAATATACAATATACGGGCGGCCAGGAAGTCCGCCTGAACCCGATAATAATTTGAATGAGCTTGGAGAACGTGTCTACACTTGGATACCTGACAAGGAGATCGATCAAGCAATCCTATATTCTTACAATGCTTCAGCGCATCATCTGAATATTTCAGTCTCCAACCAAGTTGACGGAACGTCATTTACAATTTTTATTCCGGACTTCAAGCCCGGTGACTATGGCATCAGGTTTCTGGGGCCAGTCGCGAAGGCCTATGAGTATGTTGAGCCACGGGGTGGCTTTGATATGGTGATTGTGGTTGATCCCATTGATGCAGGCGTTGCAGCGCTTGCCAAATTTGCATCTGGCCAGCTTGGCGCTTCGTTGGATTTCAGTCTGACACTTGATGGTGAGTTGAATGGTGCGGCGTTGCGATCATCAGCGGCGACTGTTGCTGCCACGCCACCGACAGTTGACGTTCGCATTGCCATTATTGGCGACGATGCCACGGATGTTTTGC
>CAXTLE010000242.1:0-4937 GCA_964244855.1 uncultured Aestuariivirga sp.
AGACGTTGAAGCCTTCGGACTTCAGCATCAACTCAATCGACTGAGCTGTGGCTGTGTCGTCCTCAATCAGCAATACCCGCATGCGAATCCCCTTGCTCTTCGATCCCGGTGTCGCTGCCGGAACCCTGACCATCTCGTCGCGCCACCGTGACTGGAAGCTGCAACTACGAAGCGTTAACTCTATTCCTTAAGATAGACTGATAAAGGTTAACAAAACCTAAGCCCATTTCGTCGAACTGTAACTTTCAACATACTATATCTGGTAGTCATTTGCGCGAGCGCACCAGATATGGGGTAGATTTTCCAAGCCTTGGCGCGAATGCTAAATTTCACGTCTGCTGCCTCCGGTTTACCCCGTCTTAAATGTGTTTCTTCATCATAAGACACGAAGGCCGCCCCAAGGCCTTGCTAGTTGATTCGCGGAATCGTGGATAGACTCATGCAAGGTTGTATTTTTGGAGACGGCATGTGTAAGTTGAGTAAAGTGAGGGTACCATGCGTTCCAGGGATAGCCTTTTGAGGCTCCACCGTTTCCGCACCGACGATGTGCGGCGCCAGGCGGCAGACATCGACATGATGATTCAGGATTTGATGCGCAAGCATGATGACCTTGAACAACACATCAAGTTTGAAGAGCAGCGCACAGGCATTACTGACTTCAAGCAAGTGAACTATTCGATGGCGGCAAAATCGTCACGCGTGCGGCTTGAAAATCTTTTGAAATCGGTCGGTGAATTGCGTGACCAGCATGAAAGCGTGATGGAGCGGGTGAAGGATGAAGAGTCTGAACTTCGCAAAATTGAAATGCTGGTGGAAAAAGAAGGCGGCTCGTTGAAGCCGCTGCCGCTGGCACCGCCGCCGGGTGTGATGATCGGGCAGGCGATTGCGCGATAGAGTTTCAAAGGCCGGATGTGAATCCGGCCTTTTTATTTTGCAGTGCTGCGGCCCGACAGCATGCGCATGGCGAAAGTTGAGAACAGCAGCAGCGGTGTGACCATCAACACGGTCGCCGCCGAGAGGTGCGCCCACTCCTCTGGTTCGCCACCCACTTGCGCTTCCTTGAGGGAGAGTTGCCCCACCATCCAGGGTGTCAACGTTGACGCATGGTTCGTGGTGAGGATGGCGGCGAAGAGATATTCATTCCAGCACAGCACGAAAATGATGAGGGCCACAGCTGCAATGCTGCCCATGATCATGGGGCGCAAGATATCCCAGAGAATGTAGAGGTGACTGACGCCTTCGAGGCGTGCCGCTTCTTCCTGATCGGAGGGACGTTTGCCGAAAACGGGTAGCAACAGCCAAGTGGCGACAGGAAGGTTGATGGCGCTATAAGTGGTGATGAGGGCGCTGCGCGTGTCGAGCAATCCGGTTTTGTGCGCCATCATGTAAAGAGCGATCACGATGCTGGCAGGTGGCAAAATACGGGTGGCAAGCACGAGTGGCAGCAGCCACTGTCCGGTGTTGCTGAGCCTTGTGAGAGCATAGAGCAGCAGGCACGTGCTGGCGATGACGATGAGGGTTGCTGTTGCACTGATGGCGATTGTGTTGAACAGTGGAAGCAACAGGTTCTCGCTGCTGTCGAGGAGGATAAAGCGCCAGGCTTCTGATGATGGTGTGAAATCAATGAAGGGCAGATAGCGTGGGCCGTGAATGATGGCGTTTTCATCTTTCAGAGACGCAATAAAGACCCAATAGAGTGGCAGAATGCAGATGAAACTCCAAACGCCGAGCGTTACGTAAGTTGCGGCTCGCTTGAGGCTCAATGCAGTTTCTTTTGTTCGACGAGTGACTTCAAATTAGCGAGGCCCTTGTCAAAGTCCCGGCCCACCATCTTGTCCATGTTCATGACGGTGTGCATGAGTTTGTTGATGAAACCGTTTTTGCCGGACATGTTCCACGTGACGGTGGTGGGGCCGCTGGAAGGTGTAAGATTGAAGGTGACGACATTATCGGCGGCCATGGGTTTGATCATCAACAGGCGGCAATTGATTTCCGTTGGTTTTGTATCGACGATCTGGAATTTGCCCTGGCCCATTTTGCCGCCTGCCCAGGTATAGACAGCACCGGCGCCTTCTTCCGGTCCTTCATAGGCGATGACGGATTTTGCATCTTGCGTGGACCATGGATTCCACTGGTTCATGTTCTTGAGATTGTTGATCCATGGATAGATATCGGCGGGAAGGGCATTGATGCTGATCTGGCGTTGCAGCGCGAAAGAGTCAGGCTTGCGCGATACGTAAAACAGAAATGCCGCAACGGCTGCGATGATGATGGCGAATAACATGGCGTCGTCTCCTGCTTATGCCTGAATGGCGTGGGCCTTCAGGCGATCATAGTAGGGGCGGGCCTGATCGGCAATGCGTTGCAGTGCGCCTGGCAGTGTTACGGACTTCTTTGGCGGCGCGCTGAAAGCGGTGGATTCCCATGCGGCGTTGTACCAATGGGCGGCCCACACGCCATCGCAGGATTTCGGGCCTTTTGGCCAGTTCAACATGGCGTCATCAAATGGGATACCGCAAGCTGCGCAGAGTTTAGAGAGTGTGTTACGCGGGCTTGCGAGAACATCATCGGAGTCTATGACTGGCGGGGCGTGACCAAGCTTTTGCGCCACCATGTCGAAGATCTCAGCCTGCTCAATGAAGCCAATCGCCCGCAAATCCACGTCGGCCCATTTCTGGGCGTAGCTTGCCAACACGCGCGCGGGATCGCGGATGAGGAAGGCATTCGTCAGTGTAAGGATGAATGAACGGTCGCAGCCTTCGAGCATGTGATGCGTCATGTGCTTTTGGTAGAGCAGGGACTTATGCGACGGTGTGGTGCATTTGGTCACCAGCTTGTCCCAATCCGTTTCCATCGACGCGATGATCTCATCGCGCATCGGGTGGTCATTGCCTTTGTGTTTGAGGGCGAACCCATAGAACGGCTCGTCCCATGCCTCACAATCAGCACGATTGGCAAAGGAATACATCATGGCGGTGGAAATATTGCGTGGGCCTGACCACATGGCCAAAACAGTTGGGGCGAGGATTGTCATCGGGGTTCAGCTGTCTTTGAAAGGGCGTCGTAGTCGACCGTGGACAATACGGAGCACATCCACTGTCTTTATTCGCGCATGATATTTATAGTAGATGACGTAGCCGTATTTGGTGGCCACGACTTTGCGCACATATTTCACGTGTTGCGTTTTGCCTGACCAAGGCTGCAGTTCAACGCGGGCCAGCACACGCAGAATTTCATCGAGTATCCTTGGGAAAATCTTGGGGTCGATGTTGTCATAGTACTTTGCCACCCCGTTCAAATCTGCCTTTGAACGGGGGGTATAGTTGACGGTCATAACTTGAAGCGTGCGAAGAAAGCCTGCATTTCTTCTTCCGATACAAACTCTCCGCGATCCGCTTGCGCCAAGCCTTCCAGAACCCCTTCAAGGTGTTCGGGATCAATTTCTTCCGGCAGTTCAGCGTCGGCAATCATTTGCAGAATATTGTCGGCAATCTGGTCCTGAACTGCTTCAGGCTGATTTCTGACGGTCTTGATGGCGTGTTCGAGAAGTTCGGTCATGATATCGAATATAGGATGATTGACCATTCTCGCCAAGTGGGTTTTTCTCTTATGATTTACTTCATCTGCGTGGAATAAAAGAACCAGACGGCTGCCATTGCAATAAGGATGGCGAGGGATTTTCGGATGGTGATGGCTTTCGGTGAGGTTTTCAGGAAGTCAGCGAGTGAGCCTGAAAGGACCGCTATGCCTGCATGAATTGTGGTGGCCACTGCGACGTAGATGATGGTGAGCTGCGACACTTCAGTGACGACTGACATTTTGCCGGAAATGAATTGCGGCAGCACTGCCGCGTAGAACAGGTAGGCTTTGGGGTTAAGGATATTGCTGACCAGGCCTTGCTGAAACGCCTTTGTCACGCCGCTGTCTGTGAGCTTTTCGCGGGCGTCGGCATTCGTCCAGGCTTCCCATGCGAGGTAAAAAAGGTAGAGGGTGCCGACCCAGCGCAGGGCCTGAAACAGCATGGGCCATTGTGTGAGCACGGCGGTGAGACCCACACCGGCAACAAGTCCTGCTATGGCGAGGCCGAGGCAAATGCCGGCCACGGCGCCCAAGGCGATCTTCCGCCCGCGTGCCGCCCCCAGCACCGCAAGCCAGGTCATGTTGGGGCCGGGGGTAAGTTCAATCAGAATGGAAGCGAGCAGGAAGGACCACAGCATCAGAGTGTGCGCTTGGCGTATTGTTTGGCCAGCGCTTTATAGCCTTCGGAGAGTTTGAGGGAGACTGGGCCTGCACCACTCCAGTCTTCTACCGACAAGGGATGTCGCACGGGTCTGCCATCGATCACGCGCACGGGGATGAGGCCTGCGAAGGTGCCAGTGACGAAGGCTTCGTCAGCGCCGTAGACGTCATAGAGAGAGAATTGTTTTTCATGCGCGGCAATGCCCAGTGATTTGGCCACGCGCAGAATGGCGGCGCGGGTGATGCCGGGGATGCAGTATTGACCTGTTGAGGTCCACAGTTCTCCACGCCGCACGATAAAGAAATGTGTGGAATTACACGTCGCCACAAAACCAAGGGGGTCCAGCATCAGGGCTTCATCGGCACCGGCGTTTGCGGCCTGGATGCAGGCGGTGATGCAGTTCAGTTTGGAGTGGGAATTGAGTTTCTGGTCTTGCACATCGGGTGCGCCACGGCGGACGTTGACTGTATGCAATGACAGGCCATCACGGAATTTCTGCGGGTTGGCTTCCTTGTATTCTGCAATGATGACGATGGTGGCTTTGCCGATTGTCACACGTGGGTCTTGATAGGGAGTGGCCTTCACACCGCGTGTGACCATGAGGCGGATATGAACGCCATCAGTCATATTGTTTGCATCGACGCAATCGAAGAGGCGCTGCACCAATTCGTCGGGTGTGAGGCCAATGTCCATGAAA
>CAXTLE010000243.1:0-4906 GCA_964244855.1 uncultured Aestuariivirga sp.
TTTTGCGGCGCGAACTTTTGGTGCCGTCTTCATAGATCACATCGAAGAAGACGAAGCTGTCTTCGATCTTTTTCTGTTTTTTCGCCATCGTCTCAATCTTTCTTGGCAGCAGATTGTGCCGCTGCATCTTCTTGTTCCTGCGCCAATTTGCGTTCCGCGGCGCGTGCGTCTTTTTCAGCCTGCTTTTCAGCCGCCTTCTGTTGTTTTGCCTTGTCGCGATTGTTGCGTTCCTGGCGGTAGTTCGGTGGAAAGGCCATCGAAGATCCTCCTCAGTGTTTGAGGCGGGCTTAAAGGCTTTCCACCGTTTTAGCGAATGAAATCACGCGGCGTCGGCGCGACGCTTCAGCACCCAGTTCGGGCGGATGAAGTGGCAGGTGTAGCCATGCGGAATGCGCTCCAGATAATCCTGATGCTCAGGTTCCGCCAACCAGAAGTCGCCTACAGGCTCCACTTCCGTCACAACTTTGCCGGGCCACAGGCCAGACGCATTGACGTCAGCAATCGTGTTCAGCGCCTCAGCTTTCTGCGCTTCGTCTGTATGGTAAATCGCAGAACGGTATGCCGTTCCCACATCATTGCCCTGACGGTTCTTCGTCGTCGGATCATGGATCTGGAAGAAAACTTCAAGAATGCGGCGATAGGAGATCACAGCGGGATCAAAGGTGATCTCGATTCCCTCAGCATGGGTGCCATGGTGGCGGTAGGTGGCATTCTTGACGTCACCACCCGTGTAGCCAACACGGGTTGAGACCACGCCGGGCAACTTGCGGATCAAATCCTGCATGCCCCAGAAGCAGCCGCCAGCCAAAACTGCGCGCATGTGTGCCATTCAGATGTCCTCCACTTGGTTGAGATATTCGCCATAGCCTTCAGCCACCATATCTTCTTTTGCCACGAAGCGCAGACTGGCGGAGTTGATGCAGTAACGTAAGCCCCCACGATCACGAGGGCCGTCGTTGAAGACGTGACCCAAGTGACTGTCACCATGGGTGGAGCGCACTTCAATGCGGCTCATGCCGTGGGATATGTCTTTCAACTCGTTGACATAGGCATGGTCGATGGGTTTGGTAAAACTCGGCCAGCCACAGCCCGACTCAAACTTGTCCGACGAGGCAAACAGTGGTTCGCCCGAAACGATATCGACGTAGATACCGGCCTGCTTGTTGTCGAGCAATTCACCGGTGCCCGGATATTCGGTGCCGCTCTTTTGCGTCACCCGGAATTGTTCCGGGGTCAGGGCCGCGATGGCTTCTGGGGATTTCGTGTAATTGTTCATACCGCTTTCCTTTGTCTTATTCTGACCCGCCCGATGTGGGGTTGCAAGGGGGGCGGTGCAAGTCACGGAACATAACATCGCTGTGAGCATGCTGCGTCCACAGCACTATTCTGCACATCTGAATATTTTTTCCGACGTCATTGTGAAACTTTTGTTCAACCCAGACATTAGGCCCGCATGGCGCACAATGCAGTGAGCTGAAACTTTAACCCCTGAACTTGTGCAGACTGGTGCAACCTGGTTGCTTCAGCTGAAGGAGATTGACATGAAGATGAAGACCCTCGCCGCAATGACGGCATTTGCCTTGCTTTCGACAGCCCCTGTGGCTTTCGCCCAGTCCATGGAAGGCGTTGATCCTGCCTGCGTCATGAAAGATGCAAGCGGTGCCGACAAAGTTGACATGACGAAATGCCCCGATGGCAAGACCATGAAGATGATGGATGGTGCTGCAACAACAGCTCCGGCAGTAACAACCGACAGCACCATGTCGACTGCCGTGATCGTTCCAAATGAATCCCTGAACGGCGCTACGCTGATCACAGGTAGCGACTTCACGGGCAAGCGGGTTTACTCGAAGACCGGCGATGACATTGGCGAAGTGAACGACGTGTTGCTCTCGCAAGATGGCAAGGTATCCGCCGTGATCCTCGGCGTCGGCGGCTTCCTTGGCATTGGCGAAAAGGACGTGCTTGTCTCCATGCGCAGCATCGACATGCAGCGTGATGGCAACAACGTGAAGCTGGTGGTTGACGCCACCAAGGAAATCCTCACCAGCGCCCCAACCTACGACCGCACCAAGCGCACCTATATGGTCAACTGATTTTCCAACATCCACCAAGGCCGCTGAACCCTGGTTCAGCGGCCTTGTCATGACGTAAACTGATCTGGGCGATGCCTTGCTTCGTAATCGTATTCATGCGCTTCATATCAATTCTCCTTTTCGCCTTGATGGCTTCGCCTGCGATAGCGGGCGACTACAGCCGCGTCACCGACCGGAGCGCCTTCGTGGGTCTCGTCGGCGGCAAAAGCCTGACCAGTCTGGGCGTCAGCCTGACGGTCAGCCCCTCAGGCAACATCAGCGGCCGCGCCTTCGGCAGCGATGTGACAGGCGCTTGGACATGGAACAACGGCTATTTCTGCCGCACATTGAAAGCGGGTAGCAAGGTGTTCGCGCGCAACTGCCAACTGGTACAACAAAACGGCGACCGCATCCGCTTTATCGCTGATAAGGGTGCTGGCGAAACGGCCAACCTGCGCATTCGCTGACGATCTGCGCGCCAGCAACATGATCATACCGGAAGAAAATAAAACGCAGCCTCCCCGTTTCTTGCGATAACGTCACATCCGCAACCAAAAATCCTCGCCCCTTGCGGGAGAGGGTGATTTGCGCGACCTTCAGCGCAAATCGGGAGACGGATGTCTCGTCCTCGATGATTCAAGAAAGGGTTGCTTTGAAAGTGAGCAGATTTGTATTGACAAATGACTGTACAAATGCTAACCCAAACCATGTTTGTCGACATCTCTGGCTTTGATTGGGACGATGGTAATTCGGCCAAGTGCCAGAACCATGGCGTTTCCATTGAGGAGATTGAGGCGCTTTTTTCGTCAGATAGCATTTCGGTTCTTGATGATGATTTGCATTCAGCGCACGAACAACGCTTTCTAGCTATCGGTTGCAATCCCGGTGGTCGGCATATTTTTCTGGGCTTCACATTGCGGAATCGCAAGAGCCGGACAGTCATTCGCGTGATCACTGCAAGGTACATGCACAAGAAGGAGATCGACAATTATGCTCAAAAAAATTCCCACTTTGAAAACTGACCAGCAAGCGGAGGAGTTTATCGATCAGGCTGATGTGTCGGGATATGATCTCTCCAAATTCAAATCAACGAAATTTGAATTCGCCGCCAAAGACCAGCGGCTGAACATGCGCTTGCCATTGAGACTGCTTGAGGCGGTGAAGCAAAAAGCGAAGGCTAAAGGCTTGCCGTATCAGCGCTATATTCGGGCGGCACTGGAGAAAGCTGTCGGGGAGAAGTGAGAAGTTATAGTTTAGTGGAGTGTCACCGTAATTCTAACGGATATTTCTGCCGCACGTTGAAAGCGGTAGACCGCGTGTTCGCGCGCAACTGCCAACTGGTGCAACAAAACGGCGACCGCATACACTTCATCGCCGACAAAGGCACCGGCGAAACCGCCAACCTGCGCATTCGCTGACGGATCGTCCGCCAGCAACATGATCATACCGAAAGAAAATAAAACGCAGCCTCCCCGTTTCTTGCGATCACGTCGCATCCGTAACCAAAAACCCTCGCCCCTTGCGGGAGAGGGTGATTTGCGCAACCTTCAGCGCAAATCGGGAGAGGGATGTGTGAGTCTCAATGGCTATCATTGGAAATGAGACTATTGAAGGAAGCTTAGCCGTTAATCCCAAACTGTTCCTGCGTTCATAAGGCAACAACTACAGTTTGCATCTTCACACAAACGGAATTTCTGACACCGCTATTTCGATGTTATGCCCACGCAAACCTTTTCTTAGCGCTGCGGCAACAGCATGTTTGTCTCTGCCTGGCCCAACAATAATTCTGCATATCGGCAATTTCATACGATCTGCACCAAAAAACTTTATGTACGGAGTTAAACCGGATTTACCCGGTCTCAGTTCGATGGGTTTCTCTGGGTGAAGAGTGACATTTTGTTGTGTGGCAATATTCTTCAATTTAGTCGTGTGCTTTACAACAGCACCAACCATCCTGACTTCTTTCTCTTCAGCAAAAGCACGATGCTTGAACCTTGTCGCTAGATTTATGAATGAAATCAGCGCTGAAGTCCCTGCAGGTGGGTCTGCTTTTTTAGCGATCGCTTCATTCATGCCGACAACAAAATCGCGTAGTTGCTGCAAGTCCTTTGAAAATTCTCTTTTAATCGATTCTTCGTCATCGCTGTAAACCACATCAGCGAGATAAATAACGTCGTTGCTAAATTGGTCTGCTTCTTGCTGCATCATTGACCCAAGAGACTTGGTTTCAAATACCAAAATAAATCCTTGCTGATTGCCATAGCCGCGCCATTGGCTAAGCAAGCCATTCAACTTTTCATATTCATGTGGTGGTGTCCCACAAAATGAGACTACAAAAAAATCATCCCCTGTAACCGTATACATGCTTTGCATTGCCGATTTTGCCAAATCCAATGATTGATGCTCAATACCGCCTAGTTCTTCAACAATTTTCTGAATGTCGAGGTCGGTATTTGTGGTCTGTTCCAGCCAATTTTTTATATCAGGTACGAGGAAACTCTCTACATACCGCTGGGCGTGCAGGTACTCAGTTTGATCGTTTAAAAACCGGATGTGGGTGGCCCACAGCTCATTAGTCTTCAATATTCCATTGAGTCCTGCAAAGTCCGTATAATGGTAGAGAAATGGATGAACGTCAGTTACTTTTGGCAGACTCATTCTAATTTCCATTATTAATGGGGAAGAGACGGTGGACTTTTATGCGGTGCACGTTCAATTGCAGTCAAATTTATTCGTATCAACATTCCAAAGTTTGATACCAAGTTGACAAATAACGTCGTTCGGAATCCATGTGATTTGATCAGATGGAGTCATGAAATTCAGTATGAGAA
>CAXTLE010000244.1:0-4900 GCA_964244855.1 uncultured Aestuariivirga sp.
CTGTCAATATGCGGAGGCTGGGTTCGCAAGACCAAAAGGCGATGAGTTTGATCGATGCACTGGCGGCGTTGAAGGCAGAAGCAACACCACCGGATTTGCGATAGAAGTACAAGGGGACTGTTTGCTCTTGCTCGCAAACTGTTCCCGATCTTTAGGTCGCTGAAAATCAGGGACGGCTTGCAAAAGAGCAAGCAGTCCCTTTCTATATTCTCGGCATGTCCCTGACGAACGGCAAATCAAGCGTGCTGAGAACATCATTCACCAACACCCAATAAACCAACGCAAAAACCACCGTTGCCACCACCGTAGTCACCCCGGCTTTCCAAATCAGCCCATGCGCCACAGGGGCACCCTCGTCATTGCCGCCCTCCACTGCTTCACCAGCTTCGGCGGAATTCCTCACCCCAAACGGCAGCACCACGAACAGTACCAGCCACCATATGATGAAATAGATCGCAACTGCACTGGTCCACTTCATATCTGCTCAAGCTCCACCAATGTGCCGTTAAAATCCTTGGGGTGCAGGAACAACACGGGCTTGCCATGCGCTCCGATCTTCGGTTCATCGCCGCCCAACACGCGAGCGCCTTTGGCAATCAAATGTTCGCGCGCAACCATGATGTCTTCAACTTCGTAACAGACGTGATGCATTCCCCCGGCCGGGTTCTTCGCCAGAAAAGCGGCAATGGGTGAAGCAGCACCCAATGGCTCCAGCAATTCTACTTTGGTGTTCGGCAATTCGACAAACACCACGGTCACTCCATGCTCTGGAAGCGGTAAAGGCGCTGACACTTTTGCTCCCAGTATATCATCGTAAACAGCAGCCGCAGCCGCAAGATCAGGCACAGCTATGGCGAGATGATTCAAGCGACCAATCATGCGGCAGCCTTTCCCAAGGCCTGCTCCAACATGATCCGCGCTTGCGGCAATGGCACATTGCGTGGATCAAACACATGCCGCTCGAGAAAGTACCCCGTCAATTTCATGCCCTCGCACACTTGTCCTGCTGTTGCAGCGAAACCGCCTTTCAGGAAATCCGGCAAGCCGAACAAGCGATCATGATAAGGCTTTCCCGCATCACGGCTCACGGCCTTGCCGGTTTTCGGTGACACATAAACCAGTTCATCCGCCTGCCCCGTTGATGCGCATTTCGAGAGATCAAGACCAAAGCCCAATTCATCCAGCAAGCCCATTTCCCAGCGCACCATCAAGGCCGGCCACAGCTCGTCATGGTCAATGGATTCCAATACAATGCGCATGGCCTCATAGAGTTTCGGGTGTGGTTCACGTTCCGGCAGCACTTGTGCCAACGCCGTGAGCGAACCCAGACCTGTCAACCTCAAGGCATTCTCGATGATAAATCCGGCCCGCAAGGAAACCGGTTCCAGAGTGAAATTTCCAAGATGCTCTTCAAGCCGCGCCCGCCACACCAGCGACACCAGATTGCCTGCCTGTAAAACCGGCCGCATGTGCCGCGAACGTCCGCCGCGCACCATGCCCAGACAGCGCCCATGTTCAGCCGAAAATATCTCGGCAATGGCCGATGTTTCACCATGGCTGCGAACAGCGAGAACAATGCCCTCGTCGCGCCATTCATGCTTGTTCAAAGCCCCATCATGCGGATGCGTTCAGGGTCTTGCGTCCAGTTTTCGCGTACCTTGACGAACAGAAACAAGTGTACCCTGCGTTCAAACGCGTCTTCCATGTCCTTGCGGGCCAAGGTGCCAAGGATCTTCGCGGTCTGGCCGCCCTTGCCCAGTACGATAGCCTTCTGGCTGTCACGTTCGACAAAAATGGTCTGCGAAATTTTCACGGAGCCGTCGCGCTTTTCTTCCCAAGCCTCGGTTTCAACTGTCGAGGCATATGGCAGCTCTTCGTGCAGCCGCTCGTAAATTTTCTCACGCGTAATTTCCGCTGCAATAAAGCGCAAATTCACATCCGCTGCCTGGTCTCCCGGGTAATGCCAAGGTCCTGCGGGCATCAAGGATACAATTTTCGTTCGCAACGCATCAACACCGGAACCATTCAGTGCACTGACCATATAGGTATCGGTGAACGAAAACGCCTCGTTGATCTTCTGCGACAGCGGCAACAACTGCTCAGCCCGCAGCAAATCTACCTTGTTCAAGATCAACATGGCCTTCGCCTTGTTTGACTTCAACTGTTCGATAATTTTTTCAGCCTGCTCATCAAGCCCACGCCGGGCATCAATCAGCAGCAACACCGCATCAGCCTCGGAAGCACCTGCCCAGGCACTTTGTACCATGTGCTCGTCCAGTTTGCGCTTCGGTACGAAAATGCCAGGCGTATCCACCAGCACCGCTTGCACACCACCTTCAACCAGAATGGCCCGAATCCGCGCGCGCGTGGTCTGCACCTTGTGCGACACAATGGAAATCTTGGAGCCAACAAGCTGATTGACCAACGTTGACTTGCCCGCATTCGGCGCGCCGATGAGGGCCGCAAAGCCGAAATGGGTCTGTTCAACGTCTGTCATGTTCTCAATTTGCTCGATTCTATAAAACTTTGCGCTGCGGCCATTTCCGCAATTTGCTTGGAGCGTCCACGGCCTTCGGCCTGACCGAATTTCGCAACCGTCAACCGCACCGTAAATTCCGGCTGATGCTCAGGACCGGACCGTTCAGTCACTTCATATAGCGGAAGTGCCGTACCCCGCGCCAGCACCCATTCCTGCACGAAGGTTTTGGCATCCTTGCGGGCAGTTTCGGGCTTTTGCAAATGTTCGGCCCACAGTTTCAACACGAACTTCCGTGCGGCCCCCATGCCGGCATCCATATAGACAGCACCAATAATGGCCTCCATCACATCACCAAGAATGGAGCGCATGCGATTGACACCCAGCTTCTTCTCGGCAACGCCCACTTTGACAATATCTGCCAGACCCAGTTTTTCTGCCACGTCGGCACACAGCTCGCCGCGCACCAAAGTGCTGTGCCGCGCTGCCAGCTTGCCTTCGCGCTCCAACCCATGTTGCCGGAATAATGCTTCGGCGATGACCAGCCCCAAAACCCTGTCACCCAAAAACTCAAGCCGTTCGTAAGTATCAGACGCTTTTGGCAAACTGCCATGTGTCAGCGCATGTTCAAGCAATTGCGGGTCTTTGAAGACATGACCTAACCGGTCAGCAAGCTCCTGCCCCTCCGATGTCTTACGTTTGACCATCGCTCGCTCAGATGAAGTTAAAGAACCGCGACCAGCGGATCTTGAAAGGCCATTCCCAGATTTTCAGAAGTGTCGCATCAGAACCAATTGAGAAGAACAACATGTCGGCACGACCAACAAAATTTTCGACCGGCACATAACCAACCTTGTCGAGATAGCGGCTATCCTGACTGTTGTCGCGGTTATCGCCCATCATGAAATAATGCGTTGGGGGCACGGTATAAACTTCGGTATTGTCAACTTGACCGAAGGGTGTGGCGTCAAGCACCCGATATGTCACACCATTCGGCAGCGTTTCCATATATTGCGGGATAGGCGTGCCATTGCCTCCCTGCGGATCAGCATCAACATAATCTTCGATTCGCTCTTTTTTCACTGCAACTTCATTGATGTATACTACGCCATCTTTGACCTGAATGCGATCTCCCGGAAGCCCGATGACGCGCTTGATGTAGTCAATCTTGAGGTCACCAGGATATTTGAAAACGGCGACATCGCCACGTTCCGGGTTTGCGGCCAAGACTTTTCGCCCCGGAAAATCCACAAACGAACAACAGGTAATCCATTCCTTGTCGCCCCAACCAAAGTTGAAGTTAAAGCTGTACTTGCCATATCCATAGGAAAGCTTTGAAACGAATAGATAATCTCCAACTTTCAATGTGGGATACATCGACGACGATGGAATGTTGAAGGGCTGAAAGAAAAACGTGCGCACAAAAAACGCAATCAACAGCGCCTGCACGATGACCTTTACTGTTTCCCAGATGCCTTCATCAGGCTTCTTGGCCGAAGCCCGGGCCGCAGCCATGGCATGATCTTGCTTGCTCATATCATCTCCGAAATACAGGCACCCGGCCCGCCGCCTGTAAAACGACTATATAGCGTTTACCAATGTGGCGTTGCAATGAATGGTCGCCTGGCTATATCGCTTGTTGCATATGCGCAACAGTCATAGCGCCTCAATGATGACAATCGCCTGTGCGTAGGGATATTCGTCGGTCATTGTCAAATGTACAACGGCCCGCTTGCCCTCCGGCACCATGCGGGCAAGTTGATCTGCTGCGCCATTGGTGAGGTGAATAGTGGGCTTTCCCGACGGCAGATTGACCACACCCATATCCCGCCAAAACACGCTGTTGCTCAAACCTGTGCCCAAAGCCTTGGAACAGGCTTCCTTCGCGGCGAAACGTTTGGCATAACTGGGAACCCGCTCGGCTCGCCGTTCGGATTTTTGTTTCTCAACCTCAGTGAAAATCCGGTCAATAAAGCGCTGGCCATGCTTTTCAATCGTCTTCTCAATCCGCCGGATATCGATGATGTCATTGCCAATGCCCAGGATCATTTTTTCAAGCCCCGGCTGCCAGGCTTGTAGGCAGGAATCGCCGAAAGCTCGGGCGGCAAAGCATCGGCTGCGAAAGTTGGTACATCCAACTCAGTCAGCGCAAACAGAGGCACACCCACATCCGCCTTGCCGCCGGAACGGTTGATCAAACAGGCCGCAGCCACCGTGTTTCCGCCATGCTCTGCAATACCTGCGATGCATTCCCGTGACGACAACCCCGTCGTCACAATATCTTCTACCATCAGCACACGGGCACGGGGGGGAATATCAAATCCACGCCGCAATTCCAGTTTGCCATCAACCCGCTCAAAAAACACCGAAGGAACGTTGAGTTGTCGCGCCATTTCATAACCGACAACAACTCCGCCCATGGCG
>CAXTLE010000245.1:0-4897 GCA_964244855.1 uncultured Aestuariivirga sp.
TACGACACCGCCTTCTTCATCGAATATTTCGCCCTTGATCTGATCATGGAAAATGGTGCCTGCCGTGGCGTCATGGCCCTCAACATGGAAGACGGCAGCATCCATCGGTTCCGCGCCCATCAAACCATTCTCGCAACAGGCGGTTATGGCCGCGCCTATTTCTCCGCCACATCCGCCCACACTTGCACAGGAGACGGCAATGCGATGGTGCTTCGCGCAGGCCTTCCCTGTCAGGACATGGAATTCGTGCAATTCCACCCGACAGGAATTTATGGCGCAGGCTGTCTGATCACCGAAGGTGCACGCGGCGAAGGCGGCTACATCACCAATTCCGAAGGTGAGCGCTTCATGGAACGCTACGCGCCTTCTGCCAAAGACCTGGCCTCCCGTGATGTTGTCTCACGTTCGATGACACTGGAAATCCGTGAGGGCAGGGGGGTCGGCAAAGACAAGGATCACATCCATCTCCACCTCGAACATCTCGACCCCAAGGTGCTGCACGAACGTCTTCCAGGCATTTCCGAGAGCGCCAAGATTTTCGCGGGTGTTGACGTCACCAAAGAACCCATCCCCATCCTGCCCACCGTCCACTACAACATGGGCGGCATTCCCACAAATTATCACGGCGAAGTTCTGGCAGGCGACAGCAAAGACCCGGAAAAGACCGTACACGGATTAATGGCTGTCGGCGAAGCCGCTTGTGTTTCGGTCCACGGCGCAAATCGACTGGGCAGCAACTCCCTCATCGACCTTGTGGTCTTCGGCCGCGCCGCAGCACTTCGCTGCGTTGAGATCGTACCAAAAGGAGCCAATCACGAAGACCTGCCCGCCGACGCCGGCGAAGCCGCCATCACACGACTCGATGGATTCCGCTATGCGTCCGGAAAAATCCCGACCGCCAAACTCCGGGCACAAATGCAACGCGCCATGCAAGACGACGCCGCCGTCTTCCGCACCGGAGAAACCCTCGAAGCAGGTTCGAAGAAAATCAACCAAATCTGGCGCGGCGTCGAAGACATCGCGGTGACCGACCGCTCACTGGTCTGGAACAGCGACCTCATCGAGACGTTAGAGTTCGACAATCTCATCATCCAGGCCGCGACCACGGTTGACAGCGCCGCCGCCCGCAAAGAAAGCCGCGGCGCCCATGCACGAGAAGACTTCCCCAAGCGCGACGACAAAAACTGGATGAAACACTCGCTGGCCTGGATCGATGGCGAGGAAAAGAGTGTGACGCTGGGTTATCGGCCAGTCCACGATTACACGATGAGCAAAGACATCGACTACATCAAGCCAAAGGCCCGAGTGTATTAAAGGCTTACGCCTTTGCGCCTTTATCGGAACGGCGGCGATTGAGCAGGATGTATTGCGTCGTCAGAACCCGCCGATCTGTTTGAAACCGCCGAAGAACATGCGCTTGCCATCAAAGGGCATCGTCTTGCCGTCGAAACTGGACATGAAGGGATCTTTCATCATGGCCTTCCAGACCTTGTTGCGGTGGGCTTTGGATTCGAAAACGATGTAGGCAACGCCTGCGACTTCATCCGGCTTCAGTTTGAGCGCCTGCGGGAAAGAAGTTTTCTTGCCGGACTTCACGTCGTCTGCGATGGCTTCCATGTAAGCGAGTGCACCCAGCCGCTTCCACACTTCGGCGCTTTTTTTGACGAGCTTTTTGTAATCTTTGAGTTTTGCCGTCGGAATTGGGATCACCATGGCGTCGATGTAGGACATGTTGTTGCTCCTCTGGTAGAAAACATTAGCATATTGAAGTAAAACGAAACTGTCACTCATGGATTGACTTTGCAACAGGGCAATCACCTTCGCCACATGTGCAGCAACAATTGAAACTAGAACGGTTCCGGCTTAGTTCGAATCTACAGAGAATTTGGTCATCCCAAATCGCTCACTGCGCTTCGCTACGGTTCGCGTTTGAAATTACAGAATTTTTGAACTGTCCCTACAGAGTGACAATCAAACCAAAATGTAATTCGGTTGACAACAGTCATCCCGACTTGACCGAAGCATACAGTTTTCGCTGAGCTGAATTGATCGACGATGGATTCCAATCGACCTCGCGCAAAGTAGTAGGAAAATGGTGCCGCTTCTCAGCAAATTCATAAAACAATGTGCCATGGATGCCTATTGCCTTAGACATCGATACTGGCTTCTCCCAAATTGATTTCAATGCGTCGAAAGCAGTCTCAAGCAAATCTTCAGCAAACTGCAAATCCTGGCCGTCAACCGGAAAAATAAAACGAAACTCTGCGTCAGTTGCGCTGAAAATAGGAAAGGTACAGTTGTCGCCGATGTCGATAACTTGGATATGCTTCACCATAGTATTGATCACCCAAGCCGCCTTTATAGTACTCTATTTCACGCGGTGCTAAATCCCGACACTCATATCGTAGTCGATTTCGCCCAGCGCATCAATGCGGCAGAGCACGTCGACCCTTCATCGTTGAGAGTTAACGCTCGCTGCGGGGCAACCAAGCCACTCTGGCCTGCCATCTGGATAAACGAGCATGCTGCCCGAAGAGCCGTACAATCCGAACACGCCCTTTGGGCTCAGCATCCCGAAGTAGGTAGCGCCCGTCGTTCGCATCATCAACTCCGCGGTGGGAGTTGTGTTCTCATCGAAGTCAACGCGCCAGATGAATTCTTTCGACACCATCATGTGATTGAGGCCCGTGACTGCAAACAACTGGTCACCTACAATGTACAGGCCAACACTGTTATCATTTATCAACTTGAGTTTCTCACCTCCGGATGTTGCAGTGATGTCACCGCCCCATTCACCATTGTCCGTTCCGACAAATATCCAACCTTTGTGAACAATTGTCTGTTTTATCTCAACGGCCCCCACAAGCGCAGGGTGGTCAAGAAAGAGCTTCTGACTTTGCGTCGAAAGTTTTTCATTTGTGGAATTGAGTACCGAAATCCACTCTTCATCGGAAAGACTTTTGTAGTTCGCAGGAAGGCCAAGTTCGGACTTTAGCGTTTCGCAATAGGACCTTACTGGGTCGAAATAGCGTGCCGTCGCCTTGTCGTCTTCAGTCGGGCTTTTTAAGGTGCCGGATAACACCTTCTTCGCTGCCTCGCGAACCGCCGGGTGCCAGTAAGTCTCAGACACCTCGAGCAGTTTTGCTTCGCTTGCTTTAGCGTCAAGCACGCCAAGGGCCTCTACTACCCTTAAGGACAGAAGCCAGTCACGGGGGTGTATACTCGCCTCCAGTTGCTTAACCGCACCCACATCACCGATACCAGCTAAAGCTGACGCAGTTTCGACGCGAACATCCCAGTCTGAATCGTTCAAGTACTCACGAAGTTTGGGACCAGCCGACCTGGCAATCGGCCCCATTTGTCCAAGCCGTATGACTGCCATTCGTCTATCAAAGCCTTGAGTGCGTTCAACCAGCTGAAGCGCGTCAACCGCCACATCCCTGTCCCCGAAGCCGATCAAGGCATTCAACGCAGTTTCAGAAACTTTTGGATCGGGGTCAGTTTTCAGTGCCCGCAATCGCACCAAGGCCCATTCGTCAGGCGGGCCTTGACGCTGCCAGTCAATGTACTGTTTTGCATAGGAAACGGCGAGACGCACAAAACTCACTCGCCCCTGACTTGACAGCCTCATGTCTTCGGCCATGGCGAATGCATGCTTGGCAAGCAGGTTTGACCTTCTGCCGTCAAAGCTAGTGGATTCCAGAATTGACGCCGCAGCTGCCACACACTTGTTTGGCACGCTGCAATCAAGTGCCCGAATGAGTTCTGGGTCGGCGCGCGCTCCCAACTCGTGCAAGATCTGGCCGAATTCCTCGGAACGTTTAGCAAGCCCCTCTGCCACCAAATTCACAATATCATTGTCGTTTGCAACTTTTGCCACGGCACCTACAAGCCAACTGTTCCCCGCGCGGTATGAAGCGAAGATTTTCTCTGAGTCTATTGGAACAAGAAAAGGCGACGCAGACAAAATATCGCCGACCTTCGAACGAACGATGATGTGCCGATGTTCAAGCAGCGGCAAAAGCATGACCACACCAGTTCGTCCAAAAGAGATAAACCGTTGCGGCAGTTCACCATACTCGGGCGGGACCATGGGAATATCACATCCAGGTTCGCAGTCATCTTCAACCATCACCAGTGCAATGCATGCTTTGAGATCGCTACACGTCAGCAGCTTTTCATTTTGCGCAAACGCACCGCGGCCCTGTCCAAAGAGAAAAAGCAGCAGAATAACGTACGACAAAATCAGCTTCTTCATTGACCACTTCCGCAAAAACAAACAGGCCAGCAAACGCTGGCCTGCGATTGCGGCATGATTTGGGCTGGCGTGGTCCTACGCCGCCTTGGCGATATTCCTCAACACGTAATGCAAAATCCCGCCGTTCTTGTAGTAGTCGATCTCATCGAGCGTATCGATGCGGCAGAGGACGTCTACTGATGCTTTGCTGCCGTCGGATTTTGCGATGTCAACTGTCAGGGTCTGGCGGGGTTTCAGGCCTTGTTCGAGGCCGTTGATGGTGATGGTTTCGTTGCCTTGCAGATTCAGCGTTTGCCAGCTGTCGCCTTGTTTGAATTGCAGAGGCAATACGCCCATGCCGACGAGGTTCGAGCGGTGGATGCGTTCGAAGCTTTGGGCGATGACGGCGCGAACACCGAGCAGGTTTGTGCCTTTCGCGGCCCAGTCCCGTGATGAACCGTTGCCGTATTCGACGCCTGCGAAGACGACAAGGGGTGTACCTTCACTTTGATACTTCATGGCGGCATCGTAGATGCTCATTTCAGTGCCTTCGGGCTGGTGCAGCGTGAGGCCGCCTTCTTTGACAGCGCCATCAGCGCCTTTCACCATGTGATTCTTGATGCGGATGTTGGCGAAGGTGCCGCGCATCATGACTTCGTG
>CAXTLE010000246.1:0-4887 GCA_964244855.1 uncultured Aestuariivirga sp.
CACCACCATAGTAATAGGCAAAGTCACTGTCCGCACCACCGATCAGAACATCAGCGCCTGCGCCACCAATCAGGGTGTCGTTGCCTGCACCGCCGTCCATTATATCACCGCCTTCGCCCCCGAGGATCACGTCATTTCCACCGCCGCCGTTGATTGTATCAACGCCACCCCCGCCTTCCAGCCGATTGGCAACATCATTGCCCGTAATGGTGTCGGCTGCGCTTCCGCCGATTGCATTCTCAATGACCGTACCCCTGGCAATTGCGATGTTGCCCAAACCATTGCCCAGACTTGAGTAGGCAGCGTAGTTGAGACTGGTGGATTGCGCATTGAGATTGAGCACCTGTGAAATATTGAAAACGGAAGCGTCAATGGTGTCGATGCCACCTGTATCATAGATGGTGAAAGCGAAGTTGTTCCCGGCATAAACAGCAGGATCGGTGGGGATTATCCCCGCCGCCATATTGATCAGCTGCTGTAAGTTTCCGCCAATATTGCCATTTGGGCCCCAAATTGTATCGCCGCTATGGGAACCAGTAGGGCCAGCGCCGTATAAACTTTGTATGGCGATGAAGTCTGCCGGCATGAGGCCAGCCAGATTGGCCACGCCATTTGGGTCGTTGGTGTTTTCGTCCTGGTCAAAATAGGACATGACAGTGGCTGACCAGCTGTCATTGTCATAAAGGGTGCTTCCAGGCCACGTCGCGGTGACATTGTAATTTCCGGCATGCCCAAGGCCCAAAGCATGCCCGATTTCATGAATATATGTCTGCAACATATAGCCGTTGAGATTGAGATCTGACCAGTTGTCCGCAATGTTGATGCCTGACCGCAAAATGGCATTGCCCGTCAGATCGGAAACGGCATAGGCGCCAGTGGCATCCAGATCACCAAACGTGATGCTTTTCGCGGTCTGGATTGATAACTCATATTGACCCGTCGTGTTTTTGAAGTCTTGCGCATCAATGTAGTAGGTGCCGCTGCTATCAGCTGTGAAAGTTATATATTCGCCAGCATTTGGGTCTTGCGAATCTGCGCTGATCAACATGGTGCCAGCTGCATCACGCAGCTGGAGCAGGGGATCAATAGATGAGCCAACAGTGTAGCCAGACATGCCGATGACATAGGTTTGACCTGCTGTGAGGGTGACACGGTAGAAGTCAACATCGCCAGCAGAACTGATGTTGCCCATCACCGTTGTGTTGACACCAATGGTATAAGTGGTGGACGTGCTTCCAGCCGCGTTAGACGTTTCAGTCAAAAGCGTGGGAGCTGCCCCCGTGCTGACGAAATTGATACCTGTGGCGTCACTCCAAACACTCAAGGCGGCTTGTGCGATTGTTGCGGCGGCGGCAGAAAGACGCGACGTATCGTATGTCAGGGTGCGTGTAGCGTCGAGAACAAAGGCCCTCCAGTTTTCGGTGCTGGAATTCCAGTAGCCATCTTTCAACTGGCCTGCGATTTGGTCCAAGGTGAAGGATGCGCTGGCTTTGCTTTCCCCGGAACCAGCCGCAATCATGCTGTTTCCGACATGATAGTCATAATAGGCGGCGGGATCGGAGCCTGCGGCCAAAGCGCAAATAGAACACATGCTACTATTCTCCTGATTTGTTATTTCGGCATCGGGGTTGCCGTGATGATGCGATGATAAAGGGATTGGCGCTGCGACGAACCAAGCTTGCGATCCATCGCAGAAACACTCATGCTTTGCCCTTCAATTCTGTCACCGGCAGCTGTATGCCAAATCAGCTGCAAGCCAAGACCAGTGGCGGAGGCATTGCGAATGATGACATTTAATGCAGGACGATGTTTTGCCGGGTTCAGTTGAAACCTGGACCCAGGATAGACCCTCTCCAGAGCAGCAACAATCTCCACGCACACGATATTGCTTTCGGCAAGATAGATCTTATCCGAAGCTGTGCAGGTCATGACGATGTTATCAGGCAAAGCAGCTGTTGTCATGAATGCGCTTGTGCAACAGAAGAGCAGGGCAGTATATTTTTTCCTTCCACGCGCCAATGCGACCGCCATCTTTCCAACAGATTGCACATACAATTCTATTCAACCTCACGCTTTGTCAAGGGAAACGCAAATCAACTGCTTGTCAGGCTGAACAGGCCATTTAGCCACCACACAAAGAAGAGCCAGCCGCCGTGCGCGAGATAGTGGCCCCCCTCACACAAATATAAAATCACCGACCCCCTTTGTTAATCGCATAGTTGCTGTCGAGTTGTACCGTGTCGGCAGCGAAACCTGGGAATACGGATTTGGCGCTCCGCTGTGTTATACAAATAGCCGCGAGGTTGGTGTCAAAGATTACGGTGTTTGGCGTGTCAGCATTGAAGTTGTCAATCAGGCCCTTAAGCAGATACTGCCCGTCGAGACTTTGCAATGATGCAATTTAAAAAGGACGTGGCAGAGCCCGACTTGGCGGCATGTAACGCGGGTTTTTGCGCATCAGTGCCGCCAGCAGCGTATACCCGAGGGCGGCAGTACGAAAAAGAAGTGGAAGTGTTTTGCTTGTGACATGCTGTATAAATTCCCGACTGACTTGTGAATTACCCAAACTGACCAGTTTTCAGCATTCGTGCAGCAATACTATTCCTCACCGACACGTGGGCCACGCTCCCATGTCGATATGGAAATGATCCGCGTGGTCAGCATTATAATCTGGTGACAGTGTCGCGTTAAACCAGTCACACAAACCTTCTCGTGCGGCATGCAGAAACTTGTCTTCCGCCTTGCCTGTGTTCCAGTCGCGCTTCACTGAAATCACCTTGCCGCTTTTGGTACGAAAGCCTGCGATATCAAACGCGTTGGCCGTTGCATGTTCGCTCATATTTGAACTGCCCCGCATGGTGCGGCAGCTGAAGGAACCGAAGTGCAGCACCTCGACAATCTCCTCACCCAAAATCCGCCGCGCTGCGGGCTGCACCACATGCCGCTCCCACACATAAAGACGCGCGGCCACGCCACAGCGCATGTCTTCAGATCGGATGCGCGCCTTCGAAAATCCGGATACCGCAATTGCCCCGGAAACCTGACAGGAACTGCCTACGTTTTTCGCTGGCCTCATCACCGCGGCCAAACCCGCCCGCTGCAACACCAACGCACAATCGGCAGGCTGCAAATCCACAAGCCGCATTTGCCATGCCGTCAGAAAGCCGGGCTTCACCGTCACATCCGGTAACGCCAGCGGATCATAGGCACGGGGCCAGTCAAACACCCCAAACCGTGACGCTGGATAGGCGAGAAACACACACACTGTGGCAAAAAGCATCAAACGCCGGATCACCAGCCAGAACGTAAACTTCACTGTGACTGCGACCTTTGCCCGATTTGCTTTGTTGCACTGCAAACGCTAAGAGAAAACATCACCTTATGGGGCACATGAAAAATGGCTGATTCAAGACCGGTGTCAAGACCGCTGTCTCCTCACTTGCAAATCTACCGTCCGATGTTGACCATGATGATGTCGATCATGCACCGCATCACCGGTGTGGCGCTGTTTTTCGGGTCGATCCTGTTTGTGTGGTGGCTCAGTGCCGCAGCCTTTTCCGACAGCTATTTTGCCTTGGTGCAGGCCTTCTTTGCGAGCTGGTTTGGGCGGTTGGTCATGTTTGGCTTCACCTGGGCCTTGATCCACCACATGCTCGGCGGTCTGCGGCATTTCCTCTGGGATGTGGGCAAGGGCTTTGAACTGAAAACCGTCGAAATCCTCGCCCGCCTCAACCTCATCGGCTCTATCGTTCTCACCGTTCTGCTCTGGGTTATCGCCTATGGAGTAAAACCATGAGCGACTTCAAAACGCCCCTGAAAAAAGCCCGAGGACTTGGGTCTGCCAAATCCGGCACAGATCATTTCTGGCAACAACGCCTCACCGCAATTGCCAATGTGCCGCTGGTTTTGTTTCTGATCTGGTTCGTCATCTCCCACCTCAGTGCAACACGCCCCGACATTATCATGGCACTCAAAAACCCATTCGTTTCCATGGGAATTTTGCTCGCATTGATTTCAATCACCTGGCACATGCGCTTGGGCCTACAGGTTGTCATCGAAGACTACGTGCATTCCGAAAGCCGCAAACTCGCAGCGCTCACGTTAAATACGTTTTTTGTTTTTGTGCTCACCGCACTTGGCGCTTACTCAATTTTGAAAATGGGTTTTGGACTCTGATATGGCTGCTGTCGAAACGAAAAAAGCTGCAAACACATTCTCTGTCGGGGGCCGCGCCTATCCCATCACCGACCATACCTTTGATGTCGTCGTTGTCGGTGCTGGCGGCTCTGGCCTCCGCGCCGCCTTGGGCGCATCACAAGCCAGATTGAAAACCGCGTGCATCTCCAAAGTTTTCCCCACCCGTTCACACACAGTCGCAGCCCAAGGCGGCATTGCGGCGTCACTCGCCAACATGGGGGCCGATGATTGGCGCTGGCATATGTATGACACCGTCAAAGGTGCCGACTGGTTGGGCGATCAGGACGCCATCGAATACCTCGTCCGCAACGCCCCAACAGCGGTCTACGAACTCGAACATTTCGGCATGCCGTTTTCGCGGACCGAAGATGGCAAGATTTACCAACGCCCCTTCGGCGGCCACATGATGAACATGGGAGACGGCCCACCAGTCCAACGCACCTGTGCCGCCGCTGACCGCACCGGCCACGCCATGCTGCACACGCTCTATGGCCAGTCGCTGCGCTACGACACAGCCTTCTTCATCGAATATTTCGCCCTTGATCTGATCATGGAAAATGGAGCCTGCCGGGGCGTCATGGCGCTCAACATGGAAGACGGCACCATTCACCGCTTCCGCGCCCACCAGACCATTCTCGCCACAGGCGGCTATGGCCGCGCCTATTTCTCAGCGACGTCAGCCCACACCTG
>CAXTLE010000247.1:0-4854 GCA_964244855.1 uncultured Aestuariivirga sp.
TTTTTTCAGGCTTATTCAGATTCTTGTCTGAAAGCATGTCATGAGGTGCATTTATCTCAGATTTCGATCCCCGTGGCAATATTGTTGACGATGCTGGTTGGTCTGGCCCTCGGCGCCTTCAATGGTTGGTTGGTTGCTTTTTTCGAACTCCCTTCGCTTCTCGTAACGTTGGGAACGATGGCCCTTTATCGCGGTCTTGGTTACATCTTGTTGGGCAACGCGTCCGTCAATGTCTTCCCGGATTTGTTTATCAGTTTTGGGAACGACACGATCCGTGACACGCACATTCCCTGGATCATCCTTCCATTTGTGGTTCTTGCCCCTGTGTTCATTGTTGCCCTTCAGTTCACGCCGTTCGGGAAACGAGTCTACGCGGCTGGAGGAAACCCTGAAGCTGCGCGATATTCAGGCATTTTGGTTAATCGGCTTCGGTTCGTCCTGTTTGTAATTTCTGGCGCCATCTGCGCTATTGCCGGGATCGTTTACACGGCGCGTCTCTCAAATGCCCGCGCCAACAATGCATTCGGCATGGAGCTGGATGTTATTACCATCGTGTTGTTAGGTGGCGTCAGCGTGTTCGGCGGCAAAGGAAAGATGACTGGCGTCATCTTGGCGCTCGCACTCATAGTCATTCTTCGCAATCTCCTTGGACTCAACCAGATTGGTGGAGATGCCCAAGGCACACTTATCGGACTGCTGCTGATCATTACATTGCTCATCAGCAATTCAACGGACTTCCTTGTCAATCGGTTCAGAGTAGCGAACCAGCTCAACAAGGACAGAGGGTAAATCGGGGAACCCCACAGAATCTCCCGATAACACAAACTCTACGGAGGAACTTACATGAACCGCTTTAAATTGGCCGTGTTGTCGGCCAGCTTGGGAGCACTAGTCTTCTCATCAACAGCATTTGCAGAGCCAAACTGCGCAACTGAACCAGTGGCCGTGGGAATGTTGCCAAAGCTCGACACTGACCCCTACTTCAAAGTTGCCGGTGGTGGCGCTGAAGAAGCCGCCAAGGAAATCGGCGGTAGCGTCACTGTGGTTGGGCCAAACCAGGCAACGGCTGAGGCGCAAATTGAGTTCATCAACAACTTGATCGCCCAGAAAGTCGGAGTGATTGCCATCGCTGGCAATGACGCCAATGCTCTCGCACCAGCTCTTAAGAAAGCTGTAGAACAAGGCATCCGGGTCATATCATATGACTCTGATGTAGCGGGCGAATCACGTCAAGTCTTTGTCAATCAGGTCAAGGGAGAAAGCCTCGCCGAGATGATGCTGGAAAGCATGCATAATCTGGTTGGCGGCGAAGGTGAATTTGCAATTCTTTCTTCTACAGCTACAGCAACAAACCAGAACGCCTGGATTGACTACATGAAAAACAAGCTCGCAAACGATCCGAAGTTTGCGAAAATGAAGCTCGTGCAGGTTGCCTATGGTGAAGAAAGCGAACAAGTGAACCAACAACAGGCGCTGGCCTTGGTCGAAGCTTTCCCCAACCTCAAAGGCATCATTGTGCCAGCCGGTATCGGTCTTCCTGCCGCTGCTCGTGCGCTTGAACAGTCAGGTGCCATTGGCAAGGTCAAGTTGACGGGGCTTGCTCCAGCAACCTTGATGAAAAAGTACATCGAAGCCGGTCAAGCCCAGGACATCTGGTGGAATGTGACCGATCTTGGCTATCTCACCTATCACGCTGCGCAACAGATCGCGATGTGCAAGATCACAGGTAAGGCAGGTGAAGAGTTCACAGCTGGCCGTCTTGGGAACTACAAGATCGGTGAGAACGGCGAAATCGTCCTTGGGCCCGCTAAAATCGTGACGCCTGCAAACTTGGCTGAGTTCAAGTTCTAAGGCCCATTGGTGGCCGTCATAAGTGACGGCCACCACTTCTTCTATAACTGGCAGATTGCTCCGTCCTCCCTGGCAATTTGCGACTCCCCCTCCCATTGCAACGCTTGCATGGGAGGGTTTTTGGTGAGGGAAAGTTCCTGTGAAATCATGAGCACAATTATCGGCCTCGATATCGGCACATCGGCAGTTAAAGCGGTGCTGGTTGACTCCCAACAACACATCATCGCTGAAGCAGCACAGCACGTCAAAACCAATTACCCAAAAGAAGGCTTTGCAGAACAGAACCCTTATGATTGGATTGAGAGTGCAATATCAGCCTTGGCCGAACTTAAGCGCAAGTCTCAAGATGAATTTCGACGGTGTTCAGCAATCGGCCTCTCAGGACAAATGCATGGGGCAGTGCTTCTTGGGGCAGATTGCAAGCCTTTAAGGCCAGCAATTCTCTGGAACGACAGCAGGGCTTCAAAACAGGCTGCGCAAATGCAGCGTGATCAGCCACGACTTGCCCAACAGGCAGGTGTGCAGTGCATGGCAAGTTTCGTCGCCCCAAAACTGCTCTGGCTCGAACAACATGAGCCTCTTCTTCTAAAGAGTCTCCGGCACTTGCTTTTGCCAAAGGACTTTGTGCGACTGTGGCTTACGGGCGAATTAGCGACGGACATGGTTGATGCAGCTGGTGCATGGTTGCTGGATCAGCAAACGCGCTGTTGGAGCAAAGACATACTCAACGCTTTTTCCATCGAAGAGCGGGTTCTTCCACGCCTTCTGGAAGGCAATGAGATTTCGGGTGCATTGCAGTCTGCGGTGGCAGAAGAGATCGGGCTCTCATCAGGCATACCTGTGGTTGCCGGTTGCGGTGATGCGGCTGCGGGCGGAATTGGCCTGGGATACATCGAAGAGAACGAGGCTTTTATTTCCCTGGGCACCTCGAGCCAGTTGTTTATCACGCGAACACGCTACGAGCCGCAGATAGAGTCGGCTGTTCACACCTATGCGCACGGTTTACCGCGTAGATGGTTTCAGATGGCCGCGATGCTAAACGGGGCTTCTGTTTTATCCTGGTGGGCAAATGTAACTGGCAAGGAACCAAGTGTGCTACTGAAGGAAGTCGAAGACGTAAGTCATGATGGTTCGTCAGTATTCTTTCTTCCTTACCTTTCAGGAGAGCGCACACCGCACAACAACCCAAATCTGCGCGGTTCGTTCCATGGGGTTGCGGCGAACACAAGTCGTGCCGAACTGACGAAAGCAATCGTAGAAGGGATTGCATATACATTGGCTGATGCTCGGGATGCAGTTCGCCTGCATCGTTCCCAGACACATTCGTTGGGATTGGTTGGTGGAGGAGCACAGAGCGATCTTTGGGCGCAAATTATTTCCGACGTTATTGGCTTGCCTATAGTGCGATATCAGGGCAGCCGAAGCGGGCCTGCATTTGGCGCAACACGGTTGGCCCGTATGGCCGTTGAGGGTCGAGAGCTGTCGAGAATTTGCATCAAACCTCAAATTGATAGGGTATTTGAGCCTGAACCAGAAAGCTGTGGTCGATACAGAGAAAAGTTAAGCCACTGGCGCAGTTACTGTGAGGCTTGAAGTAAATGTTATTTTCGACGGAAATTGATCGTATCGGCCTGCTTCCGGTTGCGGGCAGAGTTATCGCATATGAGAAATCGCGTGGATGAAATAGTCATCGCTCCATTTGCATGCCTTGATACGTTGGCTGATGGGGACCTTTGGTTGGTCGGTTGATTGCACGATGTTGAGGGCGATGTGCTTGAGCATTGCGATGCTTGCGGGGGCGTTGTGCTTGCGGGGTGCGGACGGTGTCTTCACCGAGATGGACATCGAGCATCCAGTGCAGGTTGCTCTCAACCCAGCCAGTGGGCGGCAATCCCCTCAAAAAAGAACGGGGTTTGGAAATAGAGTTTTCCCGGTATCAGGAACGAAGAGATTTTTATGAAGGAGAGCAGATTTACGGAAGCCCGGATTATGTCTGTGTTGAAGCAGGCTGAAGCCGGAATGTCGGTTGTTGAGCTTTGCCGACAGTACGCGATATCCAATGATGCATTTTACAAACGGCGGGCCAAATATGGCGGCGTGGATGCCTCGATGATTGCCGGGACCAAAGCCATTCAAGAAGAGAACCGCCGGCTGAAGCAAATGTTTGCCGAACTCTCGATGCAGAACGAGCCTCTGAAAGAAGCCCCCGGAAAAAATAGCAAGACCATCCGGTCGCCGAAGGATGGCCGAAAAAGCAGTGGCACAGAAAAAAGCAAGCGTCGCACTGGCGTGCCGAACCTTTGGTTTAAGCAAGACGTGCTATCGTTACAGCCCTAAACTTCGTGATGAGAACAATGAGATTGCTGATCTTTTGATCGCAATCACAGCAACGCATCGTACCTGGGGCTTTGGCCTGTGTTTTTTGTATTTGCGCAACGTCAAATGTCATCCATGGAACCACAAGCGGGTCTAACGGATTTATCGCGAATTGGAGATCAATCTGCGCATCAATCCCAGAGAGCGCTTAAACCGCGAAGGCCTTGGCATGGAGGTTGACTTCTCGCTGCCCACCACCCGCGTCATCCGCCCACTTGACCAGATCATCGCTTGGCGCGGGCGGTCGCTTTCGATCAGGGTTGATCATGGCCCCTGGTATATCAGCGAGGCCCGCAAACAATGGGCGCAGCGTAACGGCATTACGCTTTGCCATATCCAACCCGGCAAGCCCCGGCAGAACGACTATATCGAAAGATACAACCGGACCGTCCGTCACGAATGGCCCGGACAATATAATTTCTCAACAATCAGCGAGGTGCAAGACACGGCAACAGCTCAACACAATGGCTCTGGACCTACCACAATGAAAGCCCCAACACGGAGCCGGGCGGCATAACACCCGCCCAAAAACTAAACCAACAAATGAAACAACAAATCGCGCGTAAGTTCTACGCCAAACCCCTTTCATTTTTGGAGGGTGACTATACCGGTCGCCATAGAAGAAGC
>CAXTLE010000248.1:0-4848 GCA_964244855.1 uncultured Aestuariivirga sp.
AGCCGCCATGGCAAAATTGACGACGTGCCGTGTTTTGAATCGCTGGCGGATTTGAGGGCGAGCAAACTGCCTGTGGATTGCGTGGCCCTGTGCACGCCGCCATCGGTGCGATTGGCCATGGCGAAAGAAGCGCTGGATGCGGGCTGGAATTTGCTGATCGAAAAGCCCCCTACTCCAACGGTTGGCGAGTTGTTGGCGATGCTGGCCTATGCGGTGAAGAAAAAGCGCGTGCTCTATGCGACGTGGCATTCGCGTTACAATGCATCCGTTGATGCGGCAAAGAAGCTGCTGAAGGGCAAGCACGTGGATTTTCTGCGGGTGACGTGGAAGGAAGATGTGAACCGCTGGCACCCGGGGCAGGAATGGATCTGGCAGGTGGGTGGGTTTGGTGTGTTTGATCCGGGGATTAACGCGCTCTCGATTGTGACAAAGATTTTGCCAGAAGCGGTGTTTGTTGAGAGTGCGGTAATTGAAATTCCGGCGAATTCTGCGACAGCGATTGGGGCGGATATTCGCTTCAAGCGCGGGGATGGGGCGGCTGCTGATCTATCGGCGGTGTTTGATTGGCGGCAGAAGGGTGCGCAGACCTGGGAGATTGAGGTTGGCACGCGCGATGGCTTGAAGCTGCATTTGAAGAAAGGCGGCTCGGTGTTGGTGGTGAATGGCAAATTGGTAAAGGAAGCTGTGCTGCATGAGTATGAGGATATTTATGCGAAATTTGCGCGGTTGCTGAAGGCTGGGAAGTCAGACGTGGACGCGTCGCCGCTGCAACTGGTGTCGGATTGTTTTATGCTGGGGAAGCCGGTGGTGGTGGGGAAGTTTGAGTGGGGAAAGTGAGCGTAGGGACCTCATCAGCCCTTCGGGCAGCTTCTCCAGAGGAGAAGCGACTCGCTGAAATACCTCCCGAGATGATCAAACATTGAGGGAGGTCCCACATCCCGTCGCTTCTCCTCTGGAGAAGCTGCCCGAAGGGCTGATGAGGTTCTTTGCTGCGTTACCCTCTCCGCCGCTCTCTCTTCGCAGCCCCAGCCGCCGCCGTATCAATACCCTTTGCAAGTTCCGACACTGGTCCCAGTTTTTCTTCCACCAGTTCAATCGTTGGCCTTGCGCCCTTGGTGTGACCTTCGAGGGCTTTGCGCATTGATGCCAAATGTTCTGGCGAGGTGCCACAACAGCCGCCGATGATGCGCGCTCCGGCATCGAGTGCGATACGGGCGTAGTCGGCCATGAGTTCGACCGTGCCGGTATAGTGGATGTGGCCGTCGTGATATTGGGGGACGCCGCAGTTGCCTTTGGCGACGACGGCGATGTCCGGACGGGCCGCCGTTATGCCCATGACTGTCGCGATCAATTCCGATGCGCCGACGCCGCAGTTGGCTCCGATGGCGACGGGTTTGGCCGCGAGGGTATCGGCGATGGCACCGAAGGCTGAGGGTGTCATGCCCATCATGGTGCGGCCGTTGGTGTCGAAGCTCATGGTGGTGACGATTGGCAATCCGGCTTGCGATGCGCCTTCAACGGCGGCGCGGAGTTCGTCTTCCGACGACATGGTCTCCATCCAGAGCACGTCAACACCGCCGTCTTTCAGGGCCATGGCCTGTTCGGCGAAGGCGCTGACACCTTCTTCGTATGGGAAGGCGCCGACAGGCATGAAGATTTCGCCTGTCGGACCCATCGAGCCTGCCACGAAAATCTGGCGGGCTTTGTAGGCGTCGGCTTCCATGCGGGCGAGTTTGGCGGCGGCCACGTTGACGGCGTGGACCTTGTCCTGGCCGTCATGCAGCTTCAGGCGATGGCGGTTGCCACCGAAGGTGTTGGTGAGAATGATGTCCGCACCGGCTTCGATGAATTGCTTGTGCAGCGAGCGGACACGATCAGTATGGTCGAAATTCCACATTTCAGGCGCATCACCAGATTGCAGGCCCATGTTGAAGTAATTGGTGCCAGTGGCACCATCGGCCAGCATCCAGGGGCGGCTTGCGAGTGCTTCGGGAAAGGTTTGGCGCGACATGTGTAATCCTCAGGAACTATATAAAGGGTTCTTTATATGGTTTGGTTGACCGGGGCAAGCGGCTTAAACCGCCGCCCTGCCGTAGTAGAGATTTACCACATGTTCGGCTTCGGCGAAGAACAACGACCGTTCAATCCAGAGGGCGATGGCGAGTGGAGGAATGACGGTCAGCGCGATCCATGGTGAGATCACGGTGCAAGCGGACAGGAAGGTAGCCAGTGCCAGGAGCAGGATGGTGGCCATGCGGAGTTTTCGCGCGTGTTTGCGGGCCACGACGAAACCCATCTCTTTCTGGATGAAGTTCTGGTTGGTGTGCGGCAGTTCCCACATGCGCACGTTTTCGCCAAGGCCCGTGGCTTCGCCTGTGGTGTGGGTGCGGGGAACGCGGTCTATCAGGTGCCAGTAGGCAAGTTTGAGGGCGATGGCGATGACGAGTGTGAGGGTTGCGAGTGCGGCCTGGAAAATTTGCCAACGGTCGAAGAAAACGGCGATGGCGGGAAGCAAAGCGGCACCACTGGCGACTGCCAAAGCAAGATAGACCGGGACCACGAGTTTGTGATTCCATTGCCGGATGGTGCGGAGGGAACGGTAGATCATCGCCGTGCAGATTACGGTGACGGTGCACATTATGAGCGTGAGGATGCCGAGGGGTTTGATGAGATTGGTTGCGTTGATAAGGCCGGACCATGTTGCGGCAAAGGCGATGGCGACGGGGTAAGTTGCGACGGCGGCAACCCCTTCTCTGCTGAGCCAGGACGAGCGCCATTGCGAGAGGGCGCGCCATGCTCGTTCGGGGTGACCGAGGTGGAGGGTGGACGAGAGGAGGCCCACTGTTATGAGTGCGAGGGCAATTGTTGTTGTTGTCAGGGCGAAGGCTGCTGATGAGGCTTGGCCGTGGTTGAAGCCGACGAGGCCAAGGAGAGCGAGAAGGCCGTAGCCTGCGCCGGAGGCTGTGGTGAAGAGGATAACGGAATAGGCAGGGTTCATGGGACACGTCCCTCCCCCGGCGCTTTGCGCCACCCCCTCCCGTAAAGGGAAGGGGAAAGAGTGTTGGACTTCCCCCTCCGCTTGCCGGAGGGGGTGGCGCGCAGCGCCGGGGGAGGGACGTCTTTGAACATGCTCATCCCTCGAGTTTTGAAGAGTTATCGGGCTGCGATGCCGTTGTCGCGGTCGATGATGCCGTGAGCAACTTATCCGCCCAGGCAAACAATTTTTCCATCGCAGACCCTGTGCTTTTCGGCATGACCTCTGCGAATGTCACGGTGTCACGTCTTGCACGAGGCGGCAGGTATTTGTTGGTGGGTTTGTAGCCCATGTCGGTGAAGAGATCATAACCGCCGCGCTCTTGCACCAGTTGCGAGACTGCGGATGCGCTGTCGCCGAGATCACCAAAGTGGCGGGCACCTGTGGGGCAGGCTTTGACGCAGGCGGGCACGCGGTCTTGTTCGTCGAGGTGTTCGTTGTAGATGCGGTCGACGCAGAGGGTGCATTTTTTCATGACACCTTCGGTGTGGTCATATTCTCTGGCACCATAGGGGCAGGCCCAGGAGCAGAGTTTGCAGCCGATGCAGGTTTCGGGATTGACGAGCACGATGCCGTCTTCCTTGCGCTTGTAGCTGGCACCTGTCGGGCAGACGGTGACGCAGGCGGCATCTTCGCAGTGCAGACAGGAGCGTGGCATATGCACGATGCGGGTGTCGGTTGGTGTCGTGACCTCGTAACCGTGAACACGGTTGAGCCACACACCCATGGGTTCGGCGGAGCGCGGCTTGTCGTCGGTGAGGGGAGCGGAGATGCCTTGCGAGTTCCACTCCTTGCACGAGGTGGCGCAGGCCTGGCAGCCGACGCAGGTATCAAGGTCGATGACGAGGCCTAGTTTTTTGGTGGTTGTGGTTGGGAGGGTGGTCATGGGGCACTTCCCTCCCCCGGCGCTGCGCGCCACCCCCTCCCGCGAAGGGCGGGGTTTTCTTTCCCTCGCCCTTTACGGGAGAGGGTGCCCCAAAGGGGCGGGTGAGGGACGAATTGTGGGGCACTCTCATCACTCTGATCCACAGCCTTCTCCACCCGCACTTTCAAATCATACCAGGCCGCCTGCCCTGTCACCGGGTCGCTGTTCGAATAGCGATATCCGCCTTCGCGTTCCGGGAGAAGATCACTGATCAAGTGATTGAGCAGAAATCCTTTTTTGCCTTCCGGTGCATCCGCATCCAGTGCCCAGGCACCCTTGCGTTTGCCGATGGCGTTCCAGGTCCAGATGGTGTCTTCATTCTGGCCGTCCATGAGTTTGGCTTGGGCTTTGATCTGGCCGTGATGCGAGGTGACGGTCACCCAGTCGCCGTCGGCGATGCCCAAATCAGTGGCGCGTTTCTTGTGCATGTAGAGCCAGTTGCGGCCGAGGATTTGCCGGAGCCAGGTGTTTTGTGATCCCCAGGAATGGTACATCGCCATGGGGCGCTGCGTAATTGCGTGCATGGGGAATTCATTGTTGCTGACCATGGCTTCTTCGAAGGGCTCATACCAGAAGGGGATGGGGTCGAAATAAGTCTCCACGCATTTGCGGTGATGTTCGGGTGGTTGGGTTTTGCCGTGGCCTTGGGCTGAGAGGCGGAATTTTTGCAGAGTCTCGGAATAGAGCTGGTGGATGATGGGTTCGGGTTTTCCCATAAAGCCGAAGAAGGTGGCCCAGTCGAGGTAGTCCATGTTGACGTGGCGGTAGTATTTCATACGGTCTGGCAATTCCTGATACCAGTGGCAGCCGTTGTCGATGTAGGCTTTGAGCTGGTTCGGGTTGACGGGGCCGCGGCCTGCCATGGTGCCGTCCTTGCCGCGATAGCCTG
>CAXTLE010000249.1:0-4841 GCA_964244855.1 uncultured Aestuariivirga sp.
GTGGTGCGGCTGGGTCCGGTAATTGACGATATCCTGTCGCGACACGATTACCCGGAAACTGTTTCCTCACTGCTGGCGCAATCGGTGGCGCTTGCTGCACTGTTGGGTTCAACGTTGAAGTTCGACGGCAAATTCATTCTGCAAACCAAAACCGATGGCCCGGTATCAATGCTGGTGGCAGATTTTCTCTCACCCAATGGCGTGCGTGGTGTGGCGCGCTATAATAAAGTGACAGTAGGGGATGCAGGTCGTCTCGCGTCCGAAACCGAATTGATGGGCGAAGGCTATCTCGCAATGACCGTCGATCAAGGCCCCGAAATGGAACGGTATCAGGGTATTGTGCCGTTGGGCGAAGGTACGCTTGCTGATGCTGCCCACACTTACTTTGCACAGTCCGAACAAATCCCCACACGCCTGCATTTGTTCGCAGGGCCAGTGTTGACGCGAGGTGAAAAGCAAACCCATTGGCGCGCTGGTGCCATTCTCATTCAACATTTGCCGAGGGAAGGCGGCATTTCACCTGTTGCGTTTTCGTCAGGTGATGCACCGGAGGGTCATGACGATGAAGTGGTTGAGAATGATGATTGGGTGAAGGCAAGGATCCTGCTCGATACTGTTGAGAGTCATGAATTGCTGGACCCCACGCTGGCAGCAGAAGACTTGCTCTATCGTCTCTATCACGAAGATGGCGTCACGGTTTATCCAGCCTTGCAATTGCAGCGGCACTGCACCTGTTCACGCGAGACTGTCACCGAAATGATCAGGGGCTTTTCAGCAGAAGACCGCGCCGACATGGTGGAAGACGGCGCGATCAAGGTTGTGTGTGAATTCTGCTCGACACCTTATGTGTTCAAGCCTTCTGAATTTGCCTGAGCCCTGGGATAGGTGCCCAGAGCCGATCAGTGGAAATCACTGTTTTTCCTACCGGGAATAACGACGCAATCGCCAGCTTCACATGTTGCCACGCAAATGGAATGCCAATGATGGTAACAGCCAAGGCAATTGCCGCTGAGATATGCATCAAGGCCAACCACCAGCCTGCAAGCACGAACCAAATAACGTTACCAAGCGTGCCAAGTGCGCCTGTGCCGATATCTTCACGGCCATAAAGCTGGTCACGCGACACGATATCATAGCCAAACGGCCAGAACGAAAACCGCGCCAGCATAAAGCACGACCGCGCCCATGGCAGGCCAACAATGGTAATTGCCATGATGACGCCTGCCAAACACCAGGCAAGACCCGCAATAACGCCGCCCGTCACGAACCAGAGCGCGTTCAGAATGAAAAGAATAAGTGGCATGGGACATTCCCTCCTTCAACGTTTGCTCAAGTGGGAAGCAATTGTGGCGGAGTCAAGTTCGCCCTAACAGCACCTTGCCGCCAACCGCCTCAAAAACAATTCACAGGCCCGCAACTCACTCACCGCGATAAATTCATCCGGCTTGTGCGCCTGTTCAATCGAGCCCGGTCCACATACCACAGCGGGAATGCCGGCCTGCTGGAACAGGCCAGCTTCTGTGCCATAGGACACTGTGTGAGTGGAATTGGTGTGGCTGCAGTGCAGGGCCAGTTGTTCGGCAGGTGAATCTTTTTCGGCAGCAAGCCCGGGAATGGCGTTGGCCTGCGCGAAGTGGATGCCCGCGTCCGGCGACACGGCTTTCATCGCTGGTTCGAGTTTGCGGGTCATCGCGTTGATGCGATCCGGCACATAATTTTCATCGGCATTGGGCAACAGTCTTGTTTCCCAGTTGAAGCTGCAGAACTTTGGTACAATATTGTTGGCCGTACCGCCGGATATGACACCGATATGGATGGTGGAATAGGGCGGGTCATAACGTTGGCTGGCGTCACCAATGGCAATCAGTTCCTCGCGGATTTTACTGATCTCATGAATGATCTCGCCCGCCACCATAATGGCGTTCACACCCTTGTCGGTGAGCGCGGAATGTGATTCATGGCCCGTCACTTCTGTCGAAAAACGCACCGCACTTTTGTGGCCGTTCACCACCCGCATGGAGGTGGGTTCGCCAATGATGGCGGCACTTGGCTTCTTTGCGTGGTTCCGCAAAAAGTCCACCAAGGGACGCACACCCTTGCAGCCCACTTCCTCGTCACAGGAAAATGCGAGATGAATGGGAACGCGCAGATCCAGTTTTACAAACTCCGGTACCAACGCCAAAGCAACGGCGATAAAGCCCTTCATATCGGCACTGCCACGGCCATAGAGAAGGCCGTCTTTTTCCGTCAATATAAACGGGTCAGTGTGCCAATCCTGACCGTCCACTGGAACGACGTCGGTATGGCCCGACAACACGATGCCTCCGCCAATATCGGGACCGATGGTGGCGTATAAATTGGTTTTGTGCCCTTTTTCATAGTCGATGCGAAAATGTGGCACGTTGAACTGGTCCAGGTAGTCTTCAACCCAGGCAATAAGGGGAATGTTGCTGTCACGGCTGGTCGTATCAAAACCCACCAGCCTGGCGAGAATATCTTCAGTGGTCATGGTCAATTCAAACTGTGCTTGTCGTGCGGGCTGTCGAGAGAGAAGGCGGGAATTGCTATATCGAAGGGCCGACCAGATGCAGTGACCATCCCGTAGCTTCCAACCATCATGCCGGATGGCGTGGAAAGCGGACAGCCAGAAGTATATTCAAAGCGCTGTCCGGGTCGCAGTGAAGGTTGTTCTCCCACAACACCATCTCCGCGCACAACCTGCCTCCGGCCATGACCATCAGTGATCACCCAATGGCGGGTCAGCAAGGTTACGGTTTCAATGCTCCCGTTTTCAACTGTGATGGTATAGGCCCAAATGAACTTGCTGTTCTCGGGCTGCGATTGACTGTCCAGAAATTCTGGCCTGACAGTGACACGGATGAGTTCGGTGACGGCTTGATACATATCTCAATCTTAAGGCTTTCCATGCAGTTTTCCACTGCGATTTGTAGGCCCTTGCAAGCCCGCTTGTCGCAGACCAAAAGAGCCCCCATGACCAGCCCTTCCCATGGAATTTTGCCCGCCCGCGCCATTAGCCGCCTCTGTGACAGCGGCGTAGTCCATCTTGAGCGGAAGCCCGACGATGACCAGATCCAGCCCGCCAGTCTGGATTTACGATTGGGCGCAAAGGCCTATCGCGTGCGGGCATCCTTCTTGCCGGGACCGCGACGGCGGGTGGCGGAAAAGCTTGAGGCCATTACTTTGCATGAGTTTGACCTCAGCCAAGGCGCCGTACTGGAAACCGGCTGTGTTTACATAGTGCAACTGATGGAGAGCTTGAAACTGCCGTCAGGCATGTCAGCCGCCGCAAATCCAAAAAGCTCTACCGGGCGCCTTGATATTTTTACCCGCGTCATTGCGGACTACGCGCAGGAATTCGACAAGATACCGGATGGCTATGAGGGACCGCTTTATGCTGAAATCTCGCCGCGCACTTTTCCCATTCTGGCCCGGCAAGGCTCGCGCCTGTCACAAATCCGCTTCCGGCTTGGGGCGCCCACAGCAAGTGACGCCCTGATCCATGCCCTGCATGCCAAGGAACCGCTGATCACCTCAGGCGACGTAAACATTGATGGCGGCCTCGCCCTGAGCGTGGACCTGATGGCCATGCAGAAAGATGCGCCCGTTGGCTTCCGTGCCAAGCGCCATTCGGCGTTGGTCGATGTGGATGTGAAAGGAGCGCTCGATGTGCTGGATTACTGGGAGCCGATCTGGCGGCAGGGTTCGTTGATATTGGATCCGGACCAGTTTTACATTCTGGCGTCAAAAGAAGCCGTGCGCGTGCCGCCCACCCACGCAGCGGAAATGGTGCCTTATAATCCGCTCGTTGGCGAATTTCGTGTTCATTACGCAGGCTTCTTCGATCCGGGCTTCGGCCATTCATCCGGCAATGGCGAGGGTGCACGTGGCGTTCTGGAAGTGCGCTCCCACGAAGTACCGTTCATTTTGGAAGACGGCCAGATCATCGGGCGTCTGGTCTATGAACCACTGACGGAAACTCCGGACAAGGTGTACGGTCAAGTGGGTTCAAATTACCAGAAGCAGGGCTTGAAGCTGTCGAAACACTTCAAGCCCTTTGTTGTGGGATCGAAGTAATTACTTCGGCAATGACACAGCTGACGTGGCGTGAATCACACCATTTGACGTCATGATATCTGCAACGACTACATTGGCAGCGCCGCCGGATTGATCATAGACCCAGACGCCAGACTTGCGCAATTCAAATGTAAGCGGCGCGCCCGAAAGCGTTGTGAGGTTGAAGCGCTTCTTGCCGTTCTTGGTATGCTTGATGATGTCGGCTGCCGTGTAAGTTCCAGACACCACGTGCGATGTCAAAATCTTGACCAGCGTCGCCTTGTTTTCTGGCTTTACCAAGGTTTCAACGGTGCCAGCTGGAAGTTTGGCGAAAGCGTCGTTGGTGGGTGCGAAAACAGTAAATGGCCCTGGTCCCGAAAGTGCACCAGCGAGGTCAGCAGCAGTTACAGCTGCAACCAATGTCGTGTGTACCGGCGAAGCCACAGCATTTTCGACAATGTTCTTGTCGGCCATCTGCGCGCTTGCAAAAGACGTGAGAGACAACAAAGACGCTGCCACGAGCATGGCCCGCAGTGAAGATGTAAAAGTCATGATTTGGTTTCCCGAACAGGCGCCAGCCCCGTGCCAGCGATGTGCGATGTACGCGACTTCTCGTCGCGGCGGATGATTACACTTCGGTCACAATCGATCACGCTCCCGTGATGCTTGACGTGCCCCCCGTTTACCGCGCAAAATGTTTCATATCGCGGGTGTAGTTCAATGGCAGAACGGCAGCTTCCCAAGCTGCATACGAGGGTTCGATTCCC
>CAXTLE010000250.1:0-4823 GCA_964244855.1 uncultured Aestuariivirga sp.
TCGCCTCACCAAAAGCCAACGGCAACACCCCGGAGGCAAGCGGATCAAGCGTCCCCCCATGCCCAGCCTTATCCGCATTGAGCAACCAACGGACTTTGCCCAACGCCTGTGTCGAAGAGATACCAAGCGGCTTGTCAAGGATTATCCAGCCATGGAGTTGGTTGCGGGGCGACTTCACCACAAGTCGGGATCCCGGTCCATCCGACCGTCAACCACTGACGCGATGATAATCGCATCTGTCACAACCTGATAAATCAACAGATAGGCTGTTCCAGTCACGGGGAAAAGTCGGAGATCTTTTCGCTTCACCGATCTTCCCAATTGCGGGAACGACTGCAGCCGCTTTGCTGCCAGTACAATCGAATTTCGGATTTTGTCTGTGGCTTCCGGGTTAAATTGGGCCACAAACCGCCTGATTTCCCGCACATCAGCATCAGCAGGCCGCGTCCAGATCAGTTTCATGCCGGGCGTTTGGGCCTGAAAACATCAGGTTCCGGCGGCGGCAGCTCATTCTCGGTGCCCCAAGACAGCATCCACTTTTCCATGGCTTCATTCGAAATATATTCACCCGACTCGTCAGCCTCACGCAGAGCCGCTTCCGCCTTGTTCATCATCCAGGTTTGCTTGGCGACATATTCTTCAATGGCCTCATTGATGAAAAACGCCTTGGAGCGTTTGTTGGCTGAAGCCATGGCCTCAAGTTCGTCATTCAACTTGTCATCCACCCGGGCCGAGATCATGGTCTTGGTCATTGCAACACCTGTTTTATTACGCTGCAAATGTAATACTTGTTTACATGTGAGTCAATCCGCCGGATCGTCATCCTTCTCCAAATCCCGCGCCACCACGGGCGTTTTCAGCAAAGCATCAATCTTGCTGGCATAATCCAGTGCAGTATCGGTTCGAAACCGTAGCTGCGGCATGTATTTCATCTCGACCTTGGGCGCGATCAGCCCGCGCATGAACTTCTGGTTCCGCGTGCAGGCATAGAGCAGCTTTTTTTCCTGCCCCACAATCAGGGGCCTCACATAAGCCGTGGCAATCTTGAGATCCGGCGACATTTGCACCTCCACCACACTGCACTTGATTTTCTCAAGCTCAGGATCGCCAGTCTCACCCCGCATAAACACCTCCGCCAAAGCATGGCGGATCAACTCTCCGGCACGGAGCATACGTTGGGACGGGGAGGAAGCTTTCGACATGACGGCTCTTTAACCACAAGCCCAAGCATAACCAAATGTAATTTGCGAAACCGACCCAATTCCTGCCTGGCCAGACCATGGAATCCCTCGACATCATCCTGACCCAATGGCTCAATGCCCCGGCAGGTCATTCCCCATTCCTCGACACCGCGATGCCAGTTATCACCAATTTTGGCGTACCCCTGATGATCATCGCCGTCGCCCTGCAATGGTTCGTGAAAGCCGATAAGCCGAGACTTCGCCACGCCCTCATCACCTCCGGCCTCGCCTTCCTGCTGGGCGAAGCCCTCAACCAGATCATCCTCCTCATCATCCACCGCCCCCGCCCCTATGACGCCGGCATCTCAAACCTCATCATCGAAAAAAGCGCCGACTGGTCCTTTCCATCGGACCACGCGACAGCAGTAGCCGCCATCGCCGCAACCTTCGCAATCCTGCGTTTCCGCAAACAGACGATACTGTTCTCAATCGCGGCCTTGATGGTGTGCTGGTCAAGAGTCTACATCGGCACCCATTATGTCAGCGATGTCGCAGCAGGCGTTGTCACGGGAACGATTGCAGCTTGGGCCATGAGTCGCACCTATCGTGCGAACTTGGGCGTAAACAGGTGGTTGACGAATATTTTGTAGTTCCAACCGCAACTTGAACCCATCTCCCTTCACCCTCCCCCTTGTGGAGGGGACTCTCATCTCAATACATGAGAGTTTCGAGTGTGATTTCAGACGCCGTCGTACTAAACAGGCCAACACTCTGTTCGATGAGGTAGGAGAACCCGATGAAGGCGGTAAAATCCGACTTGCCCCGATTAAACATCAAGCCCCTGTCGGACGACGATGGTGGCAGCTATCTCGTCGAATTTCCCGACTTTCCCGGATGCATTGCCGACGGTGAAACGCCTGAACAAGCCATGCAAGAGGGCCGCGACGCACTCACATCCAATATCCACACACTGGAAGAAGTCGGTCGCAAAGTACCGGACTCAGTCGCAGCCTTCGCAGGCCAGTGGCGTCAACGCGAACCCAAATCCCTGCACGCCGCACTTGTTCAGAAGGCTCACAACGAAGGCGTATCACTCAACATGCTGGTGACAACATTGCTGGCAGATGGTTTGGCGCGACGGGCGTAAGGTACTGAAGGGGACCGTTTGCTCTTCCTCGCAAACTGTCCCCGACCTTCAAGCCTGGCGAAGTTCAGGGACAGCTTGCGAAAGAGCAAGCAGTCCCTCTGTCTCCAATTTCCGCTACTCCAAACTCAGTTGCATTGCCCAAATCACACCCTTCGAGGCATCGCAAGAGGGCGATGCACCTCTGGATGAGGAATCTATTGCAACAACCAAACACCCCTCATCCTGAGGCGCGAGCCCTTGCGAGCCTCGAAGGATGCGCCAGAGTTCTGACTGATAACAAGAGCGTGATCACACGCTGGTAATCAGAATATCGTCGATTCTATCTCTTGCAACAGCTCGTTTTAACTCGTTCAAGAAAAAGCTTCTGTCCTCAATGTTGGAAAAGCCTCGTTCAGGCACATAGAGCGCTAGCAATTTTCTTCTCAATAAAAACATATCCTGAAATTTCGATACCTTGTCGATCGCTGCAAATGAAAAATAGTACACCTCCGCAGCGGTTGCCAAGGATAGTCCATCCGCGTGACAGGTCACGATGATATCGTCAAATTCCGTGGAGGCCTCAAGCAGCTTGAGAAGCTTTTTCTTCCGGATAAAAATTGAATACAAAGCAAAAAGTGAAAGCAAAACTACACCCAACAGTAGGCCAGCAATAACGGGTAGGATTAGGTACATCCACTTTTTAAGTTGAAGGTTGAAAACAACTGCCAAAACAAAACCAATGACCATCCAAAGAAGAAAACTTTGCATGAAGGTCCGACCAGACCGCACCGCTGAATCATACTTGAACAATATTTTTGAGCATTGAACGATAACGTCACTTTGTTCAGCCGCAGTGGTTCGAAACCGTGCCACCACTCTGCCTCCTGCGAGATATTCAGCGGGAATAATGTCAGCCATCACCTTGCCTCTTGGGGTCGTGCCAAACGTCCATCATCTTTCTCGCCCGTAGCGCACCCTTCGAGGCATCGCAAGAGGGCGATGCACCTCTGGGTGAGGGGTTGCTTGCGTGAAGATTTGGCGAAGCCACCAGACACCCTCTTCCTGAGGTGCGAGCCCTTGCGAGCCTCGAAGGATGCGTCGCGGTCTCCGTCGCAAAACCTATCTGCACAAACTCAGCATCCTGACTCCCCGGCTCATGCCCTCCAGCCTCAACTCCGCAGGTGAACCCAACACCGTTATCCTCAAGGACTTGCAGGCTGCATGGGGAACTCTCACAACCAATGTCTTTTGCTGATTTTTCCCTTCCAACCTCACATTGGAAAACAGCTTGGATGCTAACACTCCGCTTGAACCCTGGTCATCTACAATCACTTTTATATCCGGAGTACCCATGGCCGATAGCGCCAAACCGACGACAACATATATCTCAACTTCGTCGTTTCGTGAGACAGTTAAACCTGAATGCACACCCACGGGTGCCAATACGTTCGTGTTTTCATAAACAGCCAGAGCAACAATTTTTGAACCCGTCTCGTGGTTTACAATGGAGCCGCGAATATCCAGCAATTTGTAGGTCGTTGCATAATCTGTGATGACATCTGACGACGCGCAGGCTGTCAGCAGAACTGCCAGACAGGCGAAAACCAAGGACTTCATTTCGAACATACCAGCCAACACGAACCCAACCTCATTCGGCAAAAGGGCGTTTTTGCGGCTGTTACTTGACGAAATAAAAGCCCAAAACGAAGTCACTCGCGGCGCACCCTTCGAGGCATCGCAAGAGGGCGATGCACCTCAGGGTGAGGGATCGCTTGTTGCGAACCGCACACCCCAACCTGTTGGTGCAACCCGCACCCCCTCATCCTGAGGCGCGAGCCCTTGCGAGCCTCGAAGGATGCGCAGAGTGTTAACATAGACAGCTTGTTCAAAGTGCTGAGAGAAAGGATTCTGAAAGTAAGTCGAAAACAAACTTCGGTTTAGTTGCCACCAAGCTTCTTGAATTCAATTGCAAGCCGCTCATAACCCTTTGGGTCTTCGAACGCGCCTTTTGTACCATACTCATTGAGAAACCACTTTATGTTTGAATTCCCTTTTGCCCAGCGCATACCAACTTCACCATCTGAACCGTCCACCTCAAATTTCGAAAGCGCAAAAATGTACGGCTCCCCCACCGTCACACGAACACCACCACAGAAGTAAGTTGTTATGGCCCAGTCTTCCTTTTCCAACTGCCCTTTGTACATTTCCTCAACGTGCCAACGCAGTTTGACCGCATAAACAAGGCCATCTGGAATATCTTCGTCAATTGGCAAGTCGACAGATTCGGCAGCAACAACTGTTCCTTTAAAGACAACGTCAGCTTGTTTGAAAATATCTGTTATGCTGGCTTCAGGAAGCTTAGAACAAGCAATAGCAGTTTTGCCGAATGCAACAGTTCCAATAATCAAAACAAAAAAGGCAGCCGCAATGCGACTGCCCAAATTCGTTGAGATGTTTCGAAGCTCGGACATCAAGCCAGCTTCCGCTCCACCTTCTCCACCCGGAAGCACTCGATC
>CAXTLE010000251.1:0-4816 GCA_964244855.1 uncultured Aestuariivirga sp.
CAACACCTCTTGTAGCAGGTGTTGCACTTCGTTTGTGAACTCGGACCTTCTCCCGTTAGAAGAAATGGGAGAAGGCAATTGTGTTGGCCTTCTCCCGCCCCTCTTGGCGGGAGAAGGTGGCCGAAGGCCGGATGAGGGGACACTGACCTGTTACTTCGCCGCCATGATCTCCGACACCGTCTTCGAGAAGGCCTTCATGCCGTCTCCCAAATCACGCAGCTGCTCATACTTCAACAAGTCCGCTGGCGCGTAGGCCATGTTGGGATACGTCGTCAGCATGGTCTTGTCGATGGCATCCATGCCTGCTTTGTTGGGGGTCTTGTACATAATGTTTTCGACAACCCATTTGCCGTTGTCGGCGGAGAGCAGGAAGTCAATGAACTTGGCGGCCCCTTCAGGATTCTTGGCGGCTTTGGTGATGACCATGGTATCAACCCAGAGGTCTGAGCCTTCCTTGGGGATCACATATTTGATGGCGGGGTTTTGAGCAATGCCGTAGTTGCACCAGCCATCCCAGGCTTGCACCAGAACGGCTTCGCCTGACACGAGTTTGGAATAGAAAGTCGTGTCGTCATAGGCGAGAAGGGTTTTCTTGGCAGCGGAGAGTTGGTCGCGCACTTTGTCCAGGCTGGCTTGATCGACGGTATTGACGGACATGCCATTGGCGAGGAAGCCTGCCGACATCAACCAACGGTCGGTGGCGAGCATAGTGGTCTTGCCTGCCACATCTGCGGCTGGCGTGAGGAGGTTGGCCCAGCTGTCTGGCGTGCCCTTGACGAGATCGGAGCGATAGCAGAGGCCTGTGGTGCCCCAGGCGTAAGGTACCGAGAAGGTGTTGCCGGGGTCGTGGCTGAGCTTGGTGGCTTCGGGATAGAGGTTTTTCAAGTTGGGGATTTTTGTGCCGTCGATGGGTGCCAGCAGGCCGAGCTTGTTCAGGGCTTCGGCAAAGGGGGAAGACACGAACAGCACGTCAAATCCTTCACCGCCTGAGGCTGTGACCTTGCCCATGATTTCCTCGTTGGTGGCGTGGACGGCGACTTCGAGGTCTATGCCGGTGGCGGCCTTGAATTTTTCGCCAATGTCCTTGGGCATATAGCCATCCCAATTGGAGACGACGATTTTTTCGGCCAAGGCGAATGAAGTGGAGGCCATGAGCATGGCGGCAACTGCCATGGTTTTCAGAACTGATTTGCGGTTCATTCCGGTATTCTCCCTGTTTGTGTTTTGATGAAGCCTAACAGGGTTTCGGGCGACACGTGAAGGGCCAAAATTCTTTAGCGCTGCTGCCATTGTTTGGCGCGGGAAAGCCTTTAAATTCAGCCCATGTCCGAATCTCTGCCGCATTCGCAGTCACCTGAATCCAAGCCGTCACTGGAAGGGGCTGATCTTATCCGGGATTTTGTCACCCGCTTGCCGGGCAAGCCCGGTGTCTACCGCATGTATGATGCTGACGGCGCTGTCATTTATGTAGGCAAAGCGAAGAACCTGAAGAACCGGGTGTCGAATTATGCGCGGGGGCAGGGGCATAACAACCGGATTGCTCTGATGATCTCTATCACCTGCAATATGGAATTTGTGGTTACGGCGACCGAGGCTGAAGCGCTTTTGCTTGAGTCGAATTTGATCAAGAAACTGAAGCCGCGCTTCAATGTGATTTTGCGGGATGACAAAAGTTTTCCATATATTTTGATTGCGAAGGAACATGCGTCGCCGCAATTGGCGAAGCATCGCGGGGCGCGCAATCGCAAGGGGAGTTACTACGGACCCTTTGCTTCTGCGGGTGCTGTCAATCAGGCGATCAACACGTTGCAGAAAGCGTTTTTGTTGCGGACCTGTTCTGACAGTTATTTTTCCAATCGTTCGCGCCCTTGCTTGTTGCACCAGATCAAGCGTTGTTCGGCGCCTTGCGTCAACTATATTTCAGATTGCGATTACAATGCTTTGGTTGGTGAGGCTGAAGTTTTTCTTGAAAAGGGTGGCGGGCCTGTGAAAGCGGAGCTGGCGGCCAAGATGGAAGCGGCGGCGGAGGCGTTGGAATTTGAAACGGCGGCGCGGTTTCGTGACCGCATTCAGGCCATGAGCTTTGTGACGCAGACGCAGGGCATCAATCCGCAAGGAGTGGATGAGGCGGATGTGTTTGCGCTGGAGCAGGAAGGCGGCATTACCTGCGTGCAGGTGTTCTTCTTCCGCTCCGGGCAGAACTGGGGCAATCACGCTTACTATCCGAAGGTGGACAAGAGCACGGAACTTACGGAAATTCTGGGAAGTTTTATCGGGCAATTTTATGATGACCGTCCGATTCCGAAACTGATTTTGCTGTCGCATGATATTGAGGAGCAGGAACTTTACGCGGAGGCGTTCAGTGCGCATGCCGGGCACAAGGTTGAAGTCTCAACACCGCAGCGGGGCGAGAAGAAGGGGCTCACGGAACAAGCCCTGACAAATGCGCGCGAGTCAGCCGGTCGTAAATTGGCGGAAACGGCTTCGCAGTCGAAATTGCTCGACGGTGTGGCCAAGGCCTTTGGCCTGGAAGAGCCGCCGACGCGGATTGAGATTTATGACAACTCCCATATTCAGGGCGCGCATGCCGTGGGCGGCATGGTGGTGGCGGGGCCGGAAGGCTTCATGAAATCGCAGTATCGCAAGTACAACATCAAAACGCCCGATGTGGCGGGAGATGATTTTGGAATGATGCGGGAGATGTTGACGCGGCGCTTCACGCGGCTGTTGGCCGAGGATGAAAATACCGATGAAGGTGCGGTTCAGCAGTGGCCGGATCTGTTGTTGATTGATGGTGGTGCCGGGCAGCTTTCAGCCGTGAAAGGTGTGCTCGACGAATTGGGTGTCGAAGATGTGGCGCTGGTGGGAGTGGCCAAGGGGCCGGACCGGGATGCGGGACGCGAGCATTTTTATGTGCCGGGCAAGCCTTCGTTCATGTTGGAGGCGCGGGACCCCGTGCTATATTATGTGCAGCGCTTGCGAGACGAGGCGCATCGCTTTGCCATTGGCACGCACAGGGCGAAACGCAGCAAGGCCATAGGGATCAATCCGCTGGACGAAATCGCAGGCATTGGTCCTACGCGCAAGAAGGCCTTGCTCCAAAGCTTTGGATCGGCCAAAGCCATTGCACGCGCCGGTGTGGGTGATTTGGCAGCTGTGCAAGGCGTGAGCAAACAGCTCGCACAGGCGATCTACGATCATTTCCACCCGGATGCGCGCTAAGGCGAGACTATGGCAAGTACAGGACAACAGGCCCCCGTGGCCCCCGTTTCAAAAGTTTGGAATCTTCCGAACATCCTGACCTATGGCCGGATTTTGGCTGTGCCACTGGTCGCGGGTCTGTTGTTGTGGACCGACAAGGCTGCTCTGACGACCGGTTTGGGCGTTGAGGCCGCACGCTGGGTGGCGCTTGGCATTTATGTGGTTGCTGCGATTACGGATTTCTTTGATGGATATCTTGCCCGCAAATGGCAGCAGCAATCGGCGCTTGGCAAAATGCTTGACCCGATTGCTGACAAGGTTTTGGTGGCGGTGATTTTGCTGGTGCTGTGTGGCGACCAGATTTTGCGGGGTGGCCATGTGTGGGCTGCGATCATTATTCTGGCACGCGAGGTGTTGGTGTCGGGATTGCGTGAATTTCTGGGACAGCTCAGCGTATCAGTTCCCGTCACGCAAATTGCCAAATGGAAGACGACTGTGCAATTGGTAGCCATTGGTTTTCTGATTGCGGGACCTGCTGGCGACACTGTCATTCCGGGTGTGACCTGGGTTGGCGTCATCGGGTTATGGGTTGCGGCTGGCCTGACGCTTTACACGGGTTATGATTATTTTCGCGCAGGATTGCGCCATGTTGTGGATGAAGAATGAAAGTCTTGTATTTTGCCAGGTTCAAGCAATTGATCGGTCGTGGTTCAGAAGATGTTGCGATGCCGCCCGATGTTCACACGGTGGCCGATTTGCTCAATCATTTGATCACGACTGACAATGGTTGTGCCGCTGCATTCTCAAATTTGAAATTGGTGCGGGCCGCCGTGAACCAAAATCATGTCGGGTTGGATTTTTCATTGAAGGACGCAACTGAAGTGGCGTTTTTTCCGCCTGTGACAGGTGGTTGATGAGGCTTAATGTTTATCTCCAAAAGGCCGGTGTCGGTTCGCGTCGTGAAGCTGAACGCATGGTGGAGCAGGGCCGTGTCACCGTGAATGGTGCTGTCGCCACGGCCACTGTTCCGGTTGAATTGAATTATCTGGTGCTGCTGGACGGGAAGCCGGTTGCCCCTGACACACGTGCGGTGCCGCGGCTGTTTTTGATGAACAAGCCCATCGACGTGCTGGTCACCAATCGTGATCCGCAGGGGCGCCGCACGGTGTTTGACCTTGATGCGCTGAATCCGCCAATGTGGGGCAGGGATAAGCCCCGCGTCATGAGTGTGGGTCGGCTTGATGTGAATTCCGAGGGTCTGTTGGTATTGTCGTCGGATGGTCCGCTGGCGCAGACCATGATGAGTCCAGCTTCGGCTTTGCCCCGCGTTTATCGGGTGCGGGTGCGGGGGCGGTTGACGGAAAAGCAAATTGCCGAATTGAGCGCTGGCGTCACGATTGAGGGCATCAATTATCGCGGTGCTGAATTTGTTGAGGAAGCCGACCTTGGCGGGCGCACCAACTCCTGGTACCGGGTAACATTGCGCGAAGGCAAGAACCGCGAGATCCGTAAATTGTTTGAATATTTCGGCTGCATGGTGAACCGCCTGATCCGGGTTCAATACGGGCCGTTTGTGCTGGGGGATTTGAAGGCGGGCGAAGTGAAGGAAGTGTCG
>CAXTLE010000252.1:0-4810 GCA_964244855.1 uncultured Aestuariivirga sp.
GCCTGCTTCGCTGCGCTCCGCGTCACTTCCCATGAAGAATGGGAGAGGTGAAGTGGGCTTGTTATACTGACAAATCGACCGGGCAGGTGTCCGGTGTGCCTTCGATATGGGCTCTGGCGGTATAGCGTGGTTTGTCGGAGGGGATCAGGGCTTCTTCGGTTGAGGAGGCCAGCGCGTAATAGTCGAAGCAGTTGGCGCTCAGTTGTTCGACGCGAAAGCAGCCGCCGCTCATGTCCACGTTGGTGTAAAATGTGCAGAACAGGTTGTTGACCACGGACCACGTGCCCGTGGAGGAGCGGGTCTGGTCCCAATAGTCAATGCCGCCGCCCAGCTTGTAAGCTTCCTTGACGGGGGATCCATCGGCATAGGCGCCACTGACGGTTTTGCCTTCGAAGGTTTTGATGATAGTCGGGCCGTCGAGTTGTATTGGGCCTTTTGGCAGTTCTGTTGCTTGTGCCGGAAGACTGAGACAGGCGAGCAGCGCCAGTGTGAGCTTTAGATGATTTTCCATTCTTGCTCGATCTTTGGGGTGAATTCGAACATTTTTGAGGCAGAGCGCACCAAATTATTCATTTGGTGAATTGGCGATGTGGATATCAAGTTCGATTTCGCCTGCGTTGAGAAAATCAAGCACGAGCGGAAAGCTTTCGCCTTGCCTGAGATCTTTGCGCAGGCCCACCAGCCGGAAATGTACGGCCTGCGGGCGCATGGCGATTGGCTTGTTGGGTGCGAGGTCAAATTGCAGTTCCGGCGGATCATCGTAACGGGCGTTGTGGCGCAACTGGATGACGAGGCAAATCTCGGAGCGTGCGGCGATCAGGGACTCTTCGGTCTTGCCGCTGTTCAAAAGTGGCATGAAACATTGGCCATCCTGCCCCGCCAATGCAGGCAGGGCCCAGGCATGGCCGATTTTAATATCGCCAACACGGGCTGAATGGGCGTGGGCGGTGGCGGCCATTAAAGGCAGTGCGAGAAACGAACGTCTGATCATGGTTGTTGAATTGGTCTTTCATTCCGGGATTGTCAAAGCCAATAGGCGTGATAGCGTTGTCGCATGGCTATTGTGAATTTCACGTCCAACCTGCGCCGCCATGTCGACTGCCCGTCGATGCTGGCGACTGGTGGGACTGTGCGCGCGGTTCTGGATGTTGTTTTTGCTGCCAACCCCAGGCTTGAAACTTATGTGCTTGATGACCAGAGGGTGCTTCGCAAGCATATGCGGATTTTGGTCGATGGTTTGGCCATTTGTGATCTTGAAAAACAATCAGATGCCGTATCGCCGGACGCTGAAGTCTGGGTAATGCAGGCTTTATCGGGAGGATGACATGCAGAAAACCTTGATGATTTCAACGCGGAAAGGTTTGTTTGAGGCCGCCAAATCGCGTGGTGGCTGGACGGTGTCTGACGCACATTTTGAGGGTGACAATGTGACGTTGATGATGCGCGACCCGAGGGACGGTACGGATTATGTCACGCTTAACCACGGGCATTTCGGCATCAAGTTGCATCGCCGGGATAAGGGCAAAAAGAAGTGGGTAGAGATTGCTTCACCCAAATATCCTGTAAAGCCAGAGGGGTTGGTGGACAAGGATGGCTGGGGCAAAGACGTGAAGTGGTCCACGCAAATCATCTGGGCACTGGAGTGTGGTGGAGGACCGAAAGCCAAGGGCACGCTGTGGGCGGGCACCATGCCAGGCGGGTTGTTCAAATCTGTAGATCGGGGTGACACCTGGGAATTGATGGAGTCGCTGTGGCGGCATCCGGACCGCAACAAATGGATGGGCGGAGGGGCGGATATTCCCGGCATTCATTCGATCTGCGTGGACCCGCGTGACCCGGATATTGTTCGCGTGGCGATTTCCTGTGGTGGCGCTTGGGTGACCAAAGACGGTGGCAAGACCTGGGCGCAGACGGCGCATGGCATGAGCTATGATATGGGGCCGAAGCAAGAGCGCACCATTCCCGACACGCAAGACCCGCATATGATGGTGCAGTGTGGGGCGGACCCGGACAAGATGTGGGTGCAGCATCATTGCGGCATTTTCAAATCGGTGAATGGCGGTGTGAAGTGGACAGAGGTGAAGGCCAAGCCATCATCGTTCGGATTTGGCGTTGTGGTGCATCCCGATGATGGCGATACGGCTTGGTTTGTGCCGGGCATCAAGGATGAGAAGCGTATTCCTGTGGATGGTGCCCTGGTGGTGACGCGCACCCGGGATGGCGGCAAGACCTTCAAGGTTCTGAAAAAGGGCCTGCCGCAGAAACACGCCTATGATGTGGTGTTCCGGCATGGGCTGGCGATTGATGATACGGGCGAGCGATTGGCCATGGGGTCGACCACGGGGAATGTGTGGGTGAGTTAGAATGCAGGCGATGAATGGGTGCAGGTGAGCTCACCTTGCCGCAGGTTTATGCGGTGAGGTGGGTGTGAGTGTTTCTCCCCCGGCCAAGAAGCCGAGGGAGAAATGAAAGTCAGATTTTACCATTTGTCTGTAAGGGTTGTTATAGACGGAAATTTGATTTATGTCTATAACTTATGGACGCCTTGCCATTACACATTCAGACGATTTACGCTGAGCTGATTTCCCGATGCCGTGCTGACGGAGGCATTGGGGGTTCGCTCTATGAGCAGGTCATCAAGGGCGAGCGCTACACCTATCTGAAGTCGCAGGTGGGTATTGTGCGGAAGGACTCATATATTGGAAGGTCACAAGCAGAGGATACACTTGTAGCTTGTGAGCGTATTCAGAGAGCCAATGCGTCGCTTCGAAACCGGAAGCAGTTGGTCCAGACCCTGAAGAGACATCTGCCATCGCCACACGCCACTGCAGCGAGAGTGGTTGATGTATTGAAATGGGGTGGGCTGATGGATGACGCCGTGCTTGTGGGCACAAACGCCTACACGTGCTACCCTGCCTTGGTGGGATCACGATTGCAGGGTGAAGTCATGGCGACCGACGATACCGATATTGCCACAATGAATCTTGCGATGAAAGGCAGCAATGCGGAGGTGAGCTTTCTGCAATTGTTACTGCTGGCAGACCCGACTTTCAGACCAGTGCCGTCACTTGCCAAGGCGGGAATGCCTTCGCAGTTCAAGGCAGACAATGGCTACAGGGTTGACCTGCTTACCCAAATGCGAAGTTCCCGGTCTGAGGTTGCTGTTCCGCTACGCCATATTCAAGCAGGTGCAATGCCTTTGCAGCATATGAAGTGGCTGACGGAAGAGCCTGCACTCGCTGTGGTACTGTTCGGCCCGGGACTATTGGTGCAAGTGCCACAGCCTGCGCGGTATGCTGTTCACAAATTGATTGTGGCGCAGAAGCGTAATCCGTCAGAGCGCTTGAAACGCGGGAAGGATTTGCTACAGGCGCGGAGTCTTGTTGAGGTATTGTTGAAGTCTGATCCTGGGGCTTTGCGCGACGCTTACGAGTCTGCTTGTGCGCAGGGGAGAGCAGGATGGAAGAAGCCTGCTGATATGTCGTTGCGGGAAATTGGGTTGAGTATTGGGTAGCATAGACGTTTTTTGAGTTTGGTCTGTGTGGAGAGAAAGGGACGTCATCAGCCCTTCGGGCAGCTTCTCCAGGGGAGAAGCGACTCGGTGTTGGATCGCCCTCAATGTTGATAGTTTGGGGAGGTGTTGCATCAAGTCGCTTCTCCTTTGGAGAAGCTGCCCGAAGGGTTCCGCAATCGAAGGCGATTGCTAGGGATGAGGTCCCTTCAGTCAGCGGAGGACTTTCACACACCGCGCAAACTCGCTCGAGCCCATCAGGCGTTTGCATCTCTCAAACCGGTTTACCGCATAGGCCCAGAAATCATCGGCGGGGTTTTGGTTGGCGTGTTGGATGAGGCCCCACAGGGTCCATAACAAATCGCACATGGCTTTGTAGATGGTCATGCGGGCGTAGTCTTGTTGGGGTGGTTCGGTGTTGAAGTAGGCAGTGAGCATTTCGAGGTCTTGTTCTGATGTGAACCCGCCCTCGACCGAGAGGTCGCCCAGGTCCCACATGGGGTCGTTCATGCCGCAGTATTCCCAGTCGACGATCCACATGCGGGTGCCTGTATCGAGGAAGTTTTCGCAGAGGGGGTCGCAGTGGCAGGGGGCTAACGGGGCGGGGTTGCGGGCGAGTGCTGTGCGGATGGTTTCGGCTTCGCGGACGACGTTGTGATAGCCGTCGGGCAGGGTTACGGTTTTGCCGGAGAGGACTTTCAGATAGTCATCGATCATGGCGAAGAGTTCGAAGCGGAAAGGGAAGGTGCCGCCGGAGGTGTGGAGCTTGTGCAGGGCCATTCCTGCGCGGGCGGGTGAGCCCAGGCGGGACGCGAAATTTTGTGGTGTCATGGTGATGGCGTCTGGCACAAGAGCTGTGACCATGATGCCGGTTGTGGCGTCGGCGTAAAGAACGGTGGGTGATACGCCTGCATCGGCGGCCACTTTTGCTGACAGCGCTTCGTTGCTACGGTTGATGTATTCTGCAGTACCGTCTCCCGGAAGGCGGAGCACCTTGTCTCCGAGCCTGTAAACCTTGTTGGTGAGGCCGCCCAGGCGCTCGATGGGGCCTGCGAAGTTTTTCAACGCGGGTATGGCGGGCACAAGGGCGCGTATGTCTTTTTCGTCTTCTGTGATCATGATGGGGAGGCTAACATGGGCGAAACAGAAATGGGAAGAGTCTATGGCCAAACATGAGGGATATCTGGGCGCGGTCTATGAGGCCAAAGGTGCTGACGATGTGGCCGCGCTCTATGATAAATGGGCTTCGAGTTATGACGCTGAAATGGCGGAGGCTGGTTATCAGCACCCACAGGCTTG
>CAXTLE010000253.1:0-4806 GCA_964244855.1 uncultured Aestuariivirga sp.
CTGGCCGCCTGTGGCGGGATGCACATCCGATGGAGAATAATATTGCTGAATGCGAAACTCCTTTATGCTACACTGGACATGTGAGCGACGCTCCGGGGTTCGCGTAGCGAGCCGACGAACAGGCCCGGCGAAAGCCAGGCCTTTCGCTTTGTGGACCGTGCCGCACACCATTCAGTTTTTCGGAAAAGACTGAATAATGCCAGGTCTGGAATTGTATGATGCGCCTTCGCTAATAAGCTTCATCAGAAGCTGCTCCCTGATGCGGAAAATGGGATTCCAATTGGAGTATATTGTTGGAACAGCGGTAGTCATGAAGCGAAAATTCACGCCCAACCAATAAATTTTATCTCGTACAAACACAGTTGGAGATAACCACGATGATGTCGTCATGGGCATCTTATCTTTGCCATTCATACGAATAGTGACGTCATGCGGAATTAGAAAACCCAGAAAGAATGTCCCTGGGCCAAGTTTACTCTGCGCGTGATCGCAAGCAGCACCTGTCCGCACCAGCACCGGAATACATCGAGCATGGTCAACTTCTTCAATCTTGAATTCCTTACGCAAAATATCTGCCATTTTTGAGGCAAATATGTTTGCAAACTCAGCTTCCTGTTTCCACAAATCGGGCAAGTCAACAACAATTCCCCAGTCCCTTGCATTTATCTCTTCACCGTCGTGAACGGCTATGTGCAACATGCTGTTTACTTGAGACGCCGTCTTTATTTCAACTTTGCGATTCTTACCTGCCAAAAGTGACGGTACGGCATTTTTCCACACTTCATCTTGTGGCTGGTAGGAAGTTTTGGCTATCAGTCTGTCTGCCATGATAGGAGCCAAGGCAGAGTTGATTGCCGCTCCAGGATGGGCTTTTGCCTGAACGCTTCCGAAAGCATCCTCAGCTAGCTGGCTTAAAATTTGATCGAGAGCCGCCGAATAGGATTTACTATTGCGTTTGTCCGGTGGAACTAAATTGATCAAGGATGAGAGGGTGGCTGCTCCTGCCTGGGTAACGTTTTTCTCCCACTCCAGCAGGGCAAGAAGTTGGGGGCTCGAATTAAGAGCTTTTTCAACAGCCGTCTGGATAACCGCTTCAGATTTTGCCTTTCCGTTAGAGATGTCTATTACATGATTTTTATCAATAGTTATGACAGCCATAGGCCGTGTATATGGCTTCTGAGCATCGAGGCGATCTTCAAGGAAAATCGTCAACTCATTTTCCAGCTGGGCGTTTTCGGTCCAGATTATTAAAGCAAAAGGACCGCTATCGACCCCAATTGAACTCTCAAGAATATTGGCAATTGCGTTATAGTGCACCTTGTTATCTGTTGAACTTCCACCAGGCAAAAGGTGCAGGTCCATAAAGAGATATCTCACACCCGAGAAAAAGCTGGCGTTCAATTCTTTCTCGCCTGTGTAGTGTATGCCCAGACAAGGGGAGCCCTGGAGCCGGAAGTGTTCCACAATTGCATTCAGATGCGCGAGCTTGTCGTCAACAACAATTACTTTTGAGGGTGAGAACATTAGCGTGAACTCTTCCTGCCGAAGACCAATCCAACAACGGCTCCCGTGAATTCTGGCGGAAGGTCAGCCTCCTCAGGAGTAGGAAAAACAAGTCTGCCGCCATTAAGCTCCATCACCATATTAGCATAATAAAGCCCTAGCCCCATACCCTCCGGGCGGCGGGTGAAAAAAGGTCGGACTAGCGTTTCTTTATCGTCTTGAAAACCCGGACCCGTGTCGGCGACAATTACGGCCGGTCCTTCGGCAAAGTCAGGGATAATATTGGTGTAGATTGCTCGCGGCCATGGTCGAACAGTATTTTCTGGCCACTTGACCTTCAGCCAATGGAAGGCATTGTCGTAAATATTGTTAAGTGCCCCCAGAGCCAGGCCAAAAGCAAAATTTGCCTCTATGTCTTCGACAGCATCCTCAAGCGCAGGATTAACAAGTCTGACATTGTGATAACGAAACCGTACCTGGTTCATGTCACGCACACGACGGACAAGATTCTTCAAACTATCGTTTTTCTTCTCTCCCTTGCGGAGAAGTTCAGTAAAGCCGTCAAGGATACGAATGAGCTCATGTGCCTGTATCTTCAAATCTTCCGGTCGGCCGCCTCCCTCAATGGCTTTGTAAAGCACCCGCATACCTTGTTCAATTTCGTGGAACACCACCGCCAGGCTTACGTTGTTAACGCCAGCTCTAAGCAATGTGTCTTTCATATCTTCATAATCCCGTTCAATACGGTCAATGAGGGGGTCCATTTCAGCCGAAACATTATGTTTCTGGGCGATGAGACGAAGCTCATGAAGAGGGCGCTGAATTTTTTCGACCTCTGGGTTGTAGCCCTTCCTTGTCAGCTTTCGAATGCTGTCCTTGTCGATTTTGCGTTCGGTTTCGAGAATTGAAATAGCGCCGAGAACCAGTTGGCGCAGTCGGCTATATGCTTCGTTCTCAATGAAACCCTCCCTGTTCGTTTTCTCTTTGAGAGCAGCACTTTGCTCAAGGGATAGCTCAAGGGCTCCCACGACGATATTTTGACTGATGTTGCGGGTTGGTGTGTTTACACGACGAATATCCAGGCCAAGCCAGTCATCACCAGGCTCACCATAATTATAGACGCGAATGCCGTCGCGGTAGATGCGAATGCCCCCATTGGAATCGAGGAAGTTCTTGACTAGTGCGGCGTCACCCAACCTGCTTAGAACGGCGTTATCCCGATCAAAAACATAGAACTCGCCAGTTACTGGACCTATCCCGTCTGCGAACGAATCTTCCGCAATGACTTTGCCCTCAGCCATTTTTCTGGCATTGGAAATGTTGAACAAATCAACATCTCTTTCTGGCGCTATGAGGAGCGGCGTTTCACTGGCCGAGCTGGTGCGAGGGCTTACATTTATGCCTGTAACGCCACGGAATTCGTACTCCCAGCTCAACTTGCCTTTCTCAAAAGCAAATCGAAATCTCCACGGTGCCCGCGCCAACAAGGCTTCTACATCTGGTACATTGGCAATCCAGTCCGGATGATCGGGAACCTGAAGTTTTGCTCTGAAGCGGTCGGGCCCCTTGCCAAAGGGAGTCGAAATAGAGGTAATCTGACGCAACAAACGGCGGACATCACCACGAGACCAATTTGAATTGCGAAGGTTTTCAATGGTAATTTGAGTGCCGGTTCGTTCACCCGTGAACACTTCTGGCACCCGGCTTACAACAGGCACCATTGCCTGATCCAGATATTCCTGATCCATGAGTTTGGACCAATCAAAATCTACAACGCATTCTGGCTGTCCTGCTGCCCGAGTAACCAGTTTCACATGATCGCCCAGTTTGTGCACAGCAAACCGCCCCAACCCTTTTTCGCCGAGAGGGAGCCGATTGAGCGCGGTTCGTATATTTGAATTTTTTTGTATTGCACGATGATCGTGGCCAAGCACCAGCCAAATGTCCCTGACAATTGCTACAGACATGCCAACCCCGTCATCTTCAACAGTAATTGACGCTTTCGGGGTGTTCAGTTTGCTGAGTGTTATGGTGACCAGCTCCGCGTCTGCATCGTATGCATTCTTGACAAGCTCAAAAACAGCAAGGCGGGATGAGCCAATCAGCTCATCACCCAACAATTGCAAAAGTCTGGCCCTTGGCCGGAATGGCGAAGAAAAGTCAGTTATATTTGTCATTTCCGTGAACTATGCACTTATCAATGTTTTCTCGCTAGGCGATTTGCTTCTAATGCTGAAGGATATCGATAATTTTGTCATTGTTACCTGGTTTCTACCATGCTGGTTGATCCATAAAGTTTTGCAATTTCAGATGACTTGACCCTGAATTGGCTTCTGCGCTTCGCCGCAGGAGCATCAGTTGACGCCCCCTCAAGTTTGATGCCCGGGTCATAGAACACGACTCCGGCAGCAATGGCCTTTATCAGGCGCGTGAAGTCCGTGCCCTCTGCAAGTCGAACGCTGCCACCATAGCTGTACTGTCGTCCGGGCTCCTGCCGCGCCAGTGCCGGTACGTATACCGCTTGAGCATGCTTCCTGTTCCATATCCCCATAAGATGGGCGAAGCTCCACTCGGCAGCGGCATTTCCCTCACTGTCTATGAGGGCAAGCGAACCACTGGCATTCGTGATCTTGCCTGCGGTTGCGTCAAAGCCATTCAGTGTGAGGGTCAGACTGGTGCCAGCATGATGCTGCGCGGCACGAAACACGCCGCCAAAATTCATGCGATCCTCGCGGCCCAGCTTGTCGGCATAGCCATACTTGCGGATGAAGGCCTCTACGCCCTGATCACGATAGAACCCACCCGTGGGTTCCGGCGTCATGAGTGTGATGGCTTTGGCAGGAGGCGGCTTGGTAAAGGAAGTAACCTCGCTGGCTTTCACTTCCCACCCCAGAAAATCCGGCTCGGATCGCCCGTTTCGGGATACTCCAAGTTCCGCCTCAAGTGTGTAGCCAACGCACTGGCTGGAAATGCAGGGCACAATCGTGCCGTCTGATTTCAGGGATTTTGAATCTACCCATCCCAGCAGGTGAATGCGCCGCAACTCGGCGAGCAACCGTTCCCTGGAGGTCCGGCCCTCGGCAGTTTCCACCGGCAGAACATGAAAAATGCCCAAAAGCTCCAGGCCCGAAAGAGACCGGAATTCTCTTGCAAGCTGGCTGTCAGGGCCAGAAGCCCAGGCGATGATACGGCTGTCCCTCGTGATGCCCAGAAGCAGGATTCGCCCCGGCAGGCGTGTGTTCATAAGCTCTGACGGGGCATTGGTAGCACCTTTCAGGAATCCGGAAAGACGTACCTCGGGAT
>CAXTLE010000254.1:0-4802 GCA_964244855.1 uncultured Aestuariivirga sp.
GCCAGGCCGGATCGCCCGTGGGCCGTTCAAAAATGCAAAGTCCCCGCTCCTGCACATAAGTGCCGCCCATATCGTTGGGCAATGTCACATCAATGAAGGCCGCAGTTTCCGGACAATCCACTCCCGGACGCAATGACGACAGCAAATAACCAAGCCCGAATTCACCGGCATCCATGAATGCGCGATAGGCCCAAGACGGGTCGGGGTCCATGTAGGGTACAAACATCTCCGATACATTCATTTGATAGGCGATATCACGCCAGTTCTTGCCATCGTTGAATTTGACCAGCGAGACGATCATGCCCGCGCGCTTGTCTGGCCGCACATGGAATTTCCAATCCAGCCAGTCGACATTCAAATTGCCCGAAAGTTTCAGATTACCTATCCCCTCCATGTTGAAACCAACGCGGGCGATCGCAGGTTTTTGTTTGGGAAGCTTGTCACCATAGCCGGGTGGTGGCGGCGGCAGTTCAACAGCACCATTGTCAAATACCTGGAGAACCTCACCCGTTTCAGCATCAACCACGCCCATGATACCCTCAATCGGGCGGGCGAGGGCAGGGTGCAGCATGTCGGCAATGGAATAACACGGCACTTTGAGGATGTAGCGATTGCTGTCGTTCTCCCCGGGAAAGTAGCCAGCTGAATTTGGTGTGCAAAGAATTTTCTTGTTGAACGTTAGTCCGCGCTTTTTCAACGCATCCAGAAATCGCTTGTCTTTTATGAAAGCGTCGCGCGCCCGGGTCCAGTTGTCATCAAGCACAATCGGGTGTTTCCCCGGCTGTTCAGTCACATCCAGAAGCTTGGCATGGCTGACATCGACACGGGCCTCATAGGTTTTCTTGTTGCGACGGATGACGACGAAGGCTTGCCGATCCGGCAATGGTTTGTCGGAAGTCCAGGCCTTCACCACATTCTTTGGCGGTTCAAGCAACGTCATTGCACCAAACTGGCTTTTGTCATCTGCTTGGCCTGCGTCACGCAGAACCTTCGCGGTGATAACAACCTCTTCAGCCGTGAGCGCATCCATGGGATGAAATACGGGTATTGGTTCTGGCGTGTCTTGTTGCTGCGCGAAGGCTGGAGCGATCAAGATCAAAAAAATGGAAATCAGAATGCATCGGAGAAGCTGGGTCATAACGATGAGGATATGTGATTCTGTGATTTTTTCGCAGCATCATCCAACTTGTCCCCAATCCAGCAAAAAACCGCCGGGATTGCTCCCGGCGGCTGTTTAGACACTCACGAAAGGCAGTTATTACATGCCATTTTCGATGTAAGTGAAAGTGCCATCTGCTTGCTTCTTCCAGGTGTACATCACGTAGTCTGGACGTGTGATGTCGCCTTTTTCGTTGTAGCCGATATCGCCAATCACGGTCTTCCATGGACCGGACTTCTTGATTTCAGCGGCAACGGCCTGTGCGTCATCCGATTTGCCAACCTTGTTGGCAGCGGCGGCAACGATTTGCAGGGCAGCGTAGCTGTAGAGCGTATAGGCTTCTGGTTCGAAACCGGCGTCCTTGAACTTCTTCACAGCATCAGCAGCGTTCGGGTTCTTGCGTGGGTCTGGAGCGAAGGTCATCAGCGTGCCTTCGACGGCTGGGCCGGCGATGGAAGCCAATTCGTTCGATACAATGCCGTCGCCGGACATGAACGTGGCGGTGAGGCCAGCGTCAGCAGCCTGGCGCTTGATCAAACCAAATTCGGTGTGGAGGCCGCCGAAGTAAACGAACGAAACGCCTGCGTCCTTCATCTTGGTGATCAGGGCTGAATAGTCCTTGTCGCCAACGTTAACGCCTTCATACATGACTTCCGTCACGCCAGCGGCATTGGTGGCTTTCTTGGTTTCGTCGGCAAGACCTTGGCCATATGGCGTCTTGTCATGCAGAACGGCAACCTTGGCGTCCTTGAAGTTGGCGGCAATGTAGGCACCAGCAACTGCACCTTGTTGGTCATCGCGACCGCAGGTGCGGAAGGTGTTCCACAACCCGCGCTCTGTGAGCTTAGGATTGGTGGCTGATGGGGTTATCACAAGCACGCCGTTTTCAGCATAGATGTCTGATGCTGGAATGGTGACGCCGGAGTTAAAGTGACCGACAACGTATTTCACACCATCAGCAACAAACTTTTGCGCAACGGAAACGCCTTGTTTTGGATCCGACACGTCATCGCCGAATTCCAACTTGATTTGTTCGCCGTTGATGCCGCCAGCGGCATTGATTTCAGCGGCAGCAGCTTCAGCACCCTTTTGCAGCTGGGCGCCGAATGCAGCGTTCGGGCCCGTCAAAGGACCGGCAACGCCAACAAGAATGTCAGCATAGGCAACGCCTGAAACAGCCAGCAAGGCCGTGAGCGCAAGGCCCGACATAAGAATTTTCTTCATTTCACAACTCCCTGTGTGTGAGATTGAGGGTCTTAGAGATTGTCCCTTCGCGGCACTTCGATTGAAAGCCACTTGGAACCAGATTTGCTGATTTCTCAGCAAATGTCACGCTGAATCCGGCGGAAAATTACGCTTTGCCGCCGGATCAGACGAATTGGTTAAGTCAGCCCTTGGCGCGCCAGCAGATGGGTGAAGCCTTTTCATAAAGCCAATGATATTGACGTGTCATTTGGTTGGTGCGGGTGAAGAGATAGCCGATGTAGGCGACAACTGCGAGTACTGCAGTGTCGATGATGTAACGGGTTGGACTGATAAATTGCGCTTGGTAAAGCGCGAAATGTAGAAAACGTGCGCCGAGGCCCAAGGCCAGTATTGAAAGTGCCAAATTCCACAGGGGCTTCCAGTCGCTTGCGATGGAGCGGCCCGTCATCCAGGCGGCAGCCATGCAGAGGGTCATAAAGACGTATTCCCCAAAAAAGGCATGGCCAGCAAAAATATCCATCAGCATGTGATTGTTCCTCTCAATGCCCGCCGCCTTCGAGATACGCGGCGCGCACTTCAGGGTTGGCCAGTAATTCCTTGCCTGTGCCGCTGAGAGTGATCTGGCCGTTGACCATGACATAGCCGCGTGTGGCCAGTTTCAATGCAGCGAAGGCATTTTGTTCGACCAGAAACACCGTAAGACCTTTGGTCTGATTCAGGACGCGGATGGCGTCGAATATTTGCTTCACGATGATGGGGGCGAGACCAAGTGAAGGTTCATCCAACAACAAAAGTTTGGGGCGGGCCATCAGAGCGCGACCGATGGACAACATTTGCTGTTCGCCGCCCGACAGCGTTCCACCGCGTTGGTTGATGCGCTCTTTCAAGCGGGGAAAGAGTTTGAAAACTTCTTCTGCATCTTCATCATAATGGCGGAGGTTGTCGAGGTTTGCACCCATTTGAAGGTTTTCGCGCACCGTCATGCGGCCAAAAATACGGCGGCCTTCGGGGGATTGTGAAATGCGCAGGCGGGCGATTTCATGGGTGGGCATCTTGGTAATGTCTTGGCCGTCGAAATGAATGCTGCCCACACGGGCCTGCGGGCTGCCGCAAATGGTCATCATCAGGGTGGATTTGCCAGCACCGTTGGCACCGATCATGGCGACAATTTCGCCCTTGTTGACGTCGACGTCGATGCCTTTGAGGGCTTGAATATTACCATAGAAAGTTTGGACGCTGCGCACTTGCAGCAGGGCCTGATTGCTCGACATTATTTACGTCCCTTGGACTTCGCGGCGCGCTCAACATCGCGTGCCAACATCTTCGATTGTCCCACCCAGTTCTCACGGGCAATGCGGCCATCGAATTCGAGATAGGCTTCAGCTTCAACAATATCGGCTTTTTTCCATGATGCGATTTGCGCGAAGGTTTTGATACCGTGTTTGTTGAGTTTGCCCTCATTGACGGGGCCAATGCCTTTGATCAACTTCAGGTCATCTTTTTTGACAGGCGCTGCTTTGGTGGCAGGTTTGAGTGCTGTGTTCGTTTTTGCAATTTTTGCTGCGACAGGCGCTGCGACTGCGGCTGCGACAACGGGGACGGAAGCGGTTGCGATCTCAGCCAGCTTGGCTGTTGGTGTTGCCACGACTGCAACAGCTTCATCTTCGTCAACGCCCAGGTAGGCTGCGATGACTTTTGGATCGTTCTTGACGTGCGCCGGATCGCCATCAGAAATCTTCGTGCCGTATTCCAGCACGACGACATGATCGGAAATGCCCATGACCACGGACATGTCATGCTCGATGAGCAGGATTGATGTGCCAGTGTCTTTGCGGATGTCCTTGAGGAGAGTATTCAACTCCAGGGATTCGCGCGGATTAAGGCCTGCAGCTGGTTCGTCGAGGCAGAGCAATTCCGGATCTGTGCACATGGCACGGGCGATTTCGAGACGGCGTTGTGCGCCATAGGGCAGATCGCCTGCGGGGCGGTCTGCGCGGTCAAGCAAGTTGATGCGCTCAAGCCATTCCCTGGCTTTCAGCATCGAAGCTTTTTCGCTTTTGGCGTAGCCTGCCAAGCCGAAGAGTCCGCCGATGGTGTAGCCGGAGGCTTTCATCAGCGGGCCATGTTGGGCGACCAGTAAGTTCTCCAACAACGTAAGACCGGAGAACAGGCGAATGTTCTGGAAGGTGCGGGCGACTTTGGCTTTGCGGTTCACCTCAAAATCGGCCATGCGTTCCAGCAAATGTTCTTCACCGTTGCCACGCAGCATTTTCATCATGCCGGATGTTGGCTTGTAGAACCCGGTGATGCAATTGAATACCGTGGTTTTGCCTGCACCATTGGGACCAATGAGTGCGGTGATTTCACCGCGCTTGGCTTCAAAGCTCAGATCATTGACAGCGACAAGGCCGCCAAAAATCATGGAGACATGATCGAC